>JBFEXN010000035.1:0-12617 GCA_041562655.1 Sulfurimonadaceae bacterium | reverse complement strand
CCTTCACCATATGCTCTCCAAGGTAGATGAAAGCTCTGTCAGTGGTGTCAATGGAGTCGAATGGGATGCTGTTGAGTTTCCTTCCCAATTCCTGGAAAACTTCGCCTATGAGCCTCAAGTCCTTCGTCTTTTCGCCAAACATCATGAGAGTGGTGAAGTCCTGCCTGATGCAATGATCTCAAAGCTTGATCAGACAAGGAACTTTCAATCGGCCATGGGTATGCTGCGCCAACTTGAGTTCTCAATATTTGACTTTAAACTTCATATGAAACTATACACTGGAGATGAAGTTCAGGCACTTTTGGACGAGATCAGAAATGAAGTGAGCCTGCTTAAACCGCCAAGCTACAATAAGTTTCAAAATGGATTCGCCCATATCTTTTCGGGTGGCTATGCTGCGGGTTACTACTCCTATAAGTGGGCAGAAGTCCTCTCGGCCGATGCCTTCTTCCACTTTGTCGACAACGGTATCTTTGAAGAAGAGATCGCGGCTTCATACCGAGACATCATCCTTGGTCTTGGCGGAAGTGAAAGTATGTCAGTACTGTTTGAAAAGTTTATGGGAAGAGAACTTGATACAACGGGCCTTCTGCGTCTTAACGGCATCGCTGCGTGAGAAGCCTATGGTTTCTTCTTTTATTGACACTCTCTCTGTTTGGAGGAACCACTGTGAAGATCGCCGCTTACAACGTAGAAAACCTTTTTGACCTAAAATATGACGGTACCGAGTACCACGAGTACATTCCCAATACAATCTGGAAATGGAACAGAGAGAACTTTAGGAAAAAGATAAGAAACATCTCCAAAGTCATCCTTGATATCGATCCCGATGTCATAGCCTTGACAGAAATCGAGTCCGATACGGCATTGAAAGAACTGCAAAAAGAGCTCTCAAAACAGGGGCTCTACTTCAGATTCCGTGCCATAGCAGATAAAAAGAACACCTCTGTCAAGTCTGCTGTCTTAAGTAAATACCCCCTTGTCAAAAGAGAAATCGTCGTCTCACACAGCAAAGCTCCACGTAATATCCTAGAGGCAAAGCTCATCATCGACTCAAAGCCTTTATACCTCTATGTCAACCATTGGAAATCAAAGTCCGGTCCGGAAAGTAAACGTATCCTCTACGCCAAGGCATTAAAAAAACGTCTTGAGCAACTTCCTTCTGGTAGCTGTTATATCTTGAGCGGTGACTTTAATACCGACTACCAAGAGTATAAGACCTTCAAAAAAAGACGCAAGCATAATGACACCAAGGGCATTACAGGCCTCAATCATATACTTCACACAATAGACGATGATGGGAAGCTCTATACCAAAGAGACATTACAAAAAGATGGAAACTATAATTTATGGATGGAATTAGCGGAAGATGAGAGATGGTCACATATATTCAAGGGAAAGAAAGAGGCGCTTGATCATATGATCATCTCCCCTACCCTACTTGAAAACTCAAAGATTCGTTATGTACAAGGAAGTTTTAGAAGTTTCAAAAAAGAGTATCTTTTCACACCAAACAAAAAGAAGCTTTACCGATGGCAAAGAAGCCGAAGCCGACCTTACCATCATTCAGGCAAGGGGTATTCGGACCACCTTCCTATTCTGGCAGAGTTTTATCTCGACTAGGCTATCCAACCACCGCCTATAAGTTTGTTTCCATCATAAAACACGGCTGCCTGACCCTTGGCGACACCAAGAACAGGCTCTTCTAACTTAATCGTACCCGTATTGCCTTCAAGCTCGACATGACATTTTACCGCCGTCGTTCGGTAGCGAAGTTTTACCGTCGTATCAAAACTCGTTCTGTCGTCAAACATATTGATATCTCTGATCTTGACGTCAGAACACTCCAGTTCTTCTTTGAGTCCCACCATGATTTGGTTTGTCTCAGGAAGGATCTTCGTTACATAATGCGGTTCATGCGCACCATGTACACTAAATCCCTTACGCTTACCGATCGTGTAATGCATATAGCCCTTATGTTCACCTACAACATTGCCGTCTTTGTCGATGACATCACCGGGCTGGTCAACCTGGACATGGTCTTTTAAGACATCCGTGTACGTTGTCTCTACAAAACATATCTCACTGGATTCCGCCTGTGACGCAAAAGACTCCAAGCCCTTGATAGAGGCAGCATACTCTTTGATATCTGATTTGTGCCGTGTGCCCAAAGGAAAGATAAGTCGAGGCAAGATCTCTTTTTGGATATAAAAAAGAAAGTAGCTCTGATCCTTGGTGTCGTCTTCAGCCTGAAGAAGATACTTCCCGTCTGTCTGGATGTAGTGACCTGTAGCAAGGTAGTCCGCACCGACTTTATCCGCGAACTTGAGCATCTCACCAAACTTCAAGTTTCTATTACACAAGGCGCAAGGGTTGGGAGTCTCACCCTCTTTATAGGTCTGGATAAACGGATCGACGACCTTCTCTTTGAAGGTCTCTTGAAGATCAAGTATATGAAGTTTTACGCCGGCAAAGTCCGCTGCTTTTTGCGCACGGGCCTGATGTATCTCATGATACCCTGGTTTGGAGTGCAGTTTCATGTACACACCTTCTACCTCGTACCCATCTTCTTTCAGTAAAAGTGTTGAAACGGTCGAATCGACTCCTCCGCTCATCCCTATTAAAACTTTTTTCTTTGCTTCTGGCATATGTTTCCCTACGTCTACGTTCTATTGTGATAAGAATCTTTTCCCTGATGAATATCGCGATTTTCAAAGAAGTCAGCAAGCGATTGGTAGTATTGTGTATCTTCCATCCCTACTGCTTTTAGCGCTTTGATCTGGACACCCAAGGAAGCTTTAACCTGATCCGCTATATGATCGAGGTCATCTGTAAGCGTAATAATATCCAAATCTTCTGGATCTATCATACCCTCTGCTAATAATGTATTTTTCATAAAATCTATTAAAGGTTGAAAAAAATCGACTCCGACAACAAAGATCTTCACCCCTTCGACCTTCTTCGTCTGTATGAGCGTAAGCGCCTCGAACAGCTCATCTAAGGTCCCAAATCCTCCCGGAAAGATGACATAGGCAATCGAATACTTGACAAGCATCACCTTGCGTGAGAAAAAGTAGTCAAACGTACGCTCTTTCGTCGTAAAAGGATTCGCCGTCTGTTCCATAGGAAGATCGATGTTCAAACCGATGGATTCGATGTCCGGGTTATTATATGCACCCTTGTTAGCTGCTTCCATGATTCCCGGTCCACCCCCGGTAATGACATTAAAACCTGCAGCTCCGAGCTTGTCACCCAGTATTACCGCATTCTTGTAATAGGGGTGGTCCCTGTCTGTTCGTGCAGACCCAAATACCGTAACGGAAGGGCCCAAGTCTCCAAGTTCGTCAAATCCATGTACAAAATCAGCGATGATCTTAAAAACAGACCATGTATCAGCTGACTTGATATCCTTGGCATACCTCTCTTGTAAGAGCTTCTGGCCTTTTCTTCGACGTTCCATGGTAGAGATCCTCGTTTAAAGATTTATTGTCTTGTAGTTAGTATATTGTTTTTGTGAGTATAAAGTAAAGTGGCTATCCTGCAATGAGCATCTAGGATAACACCACCTCACTGCGTAAGAGAACTATCCCTTCAGCTGATGCAAGCGGTCTTTCTTGGAACCGATAGTGGTGATCTGTACACCGAAGTTACCATCAACGATCACCACTTCCCCCTGTGCGATGACATGGTTATCGACCAGGATGTCCAAGGGATCATTCGCAAGTTGATTGAGTTCGATGACTGAACCAATATCCATGCTAAGCACATCTTTCAAGAGCATCTTCTTGCCACCGATGCGTACCCGAACAGGAAGCTTGACATCCATGATCAGATTGATATTATTACTAGCATCCCCTTCAAATACCGCCGATGAAGATGGCATTGAAGCACCTGCAGGCGCTTGCGGAGCTGAAGCACCCGATGATTCTGGCATCGCCGTCTCTTTTGTCTCAAATGCTTTTTCGATTCCCTCATCAACAATAAACATCAACAAAGAGTTAATATCACCCAGTGCAAAGTTATACACGTACATCTTTGAATAAGACTCAAGATTGATCTCGCCATCTTCCGCAATAAACTCGATGCCAGATACCTTGATGTTCAATGTAGGAAGTTCTGCCTGAGAAGTCAAGGCTGTCGAAAGTGCAGAGAAGATATTTGATACGATCTCTTTGGTCGCATCAAGGTCTTCATCATCCATACTCTCCTTGCCTTCACCCTCTCCGCCTAACATCAGGTCACCCAGGGCTGTCGCCAGGGTAGGAGGAATCGCTATGGCTGTCTTTGCATCCGTATCACCGCTTACTTCGGCTGACACCATGGCTGTGGGAGGGATGATATTGGAAACGATCGATATCGTCTCTTCTTCCTTTAACTCCAATATAGGTGCCTGTCCCGTCAACCCCTCAATGGTCGCGATCGTCTCTGACTCAAAAAGCTTGATAAACTCATTCATTTGCATAATCCTCATCTTCATCTTCGTCAATTTCTGTATACATGATATCTTTTACCCCGGATATCTTATCACGACGGACTTCTTCATAATGTTTTAACACACGCTTGACATCGTCTCTTTCTGTGTAGACGATCTCTGTAATACAGATAGACTTTCTAAACCTTCGAAGCCCTATCTCCCCTTTAAAACGCTCTTTACCGTCCACACTTAGACTAACAATATCATCTGCACTCGCATTTAAGCGGATAATATCTCCGCTGTTGAGATCAAGTACTTCTCTTAGGCTCAGTTCTGCCATACCAAGATTGGCCTCAACGGTGACATTGGCACCACCGATTAGGACTTGAAGTTCCTGATTACGGCTCTTTTTCGAACTTGTCTCATTCAGCATCAGATCACGTGAAGCCAATTTTGGAAGTACAGGTTCTAACGCAATTACAGGATAACAGATATTCATCATCCCCGAACTGTGACCGATAATGATCTCCATGACGACCATGACGACGATCTCATTTTGCGCAACGATCTGTACGACATTCGGACTGGACTCTTTTGACTCGACTGACGGATAGACCTCTGCAACCGGTCCCCATGCCTCTTTTAACGTACTCATCATGACACGAAGCACCGTCTCAAAAAGACTCAACTCGATATCTGAGAACTCACGATTAGACTCAAAAGGCTCACCCTTACCGCCTAAAAGACGATCCAACATAGGAAAGGCGATGGAGGGGTTGATCTCCAAGACTCCCGAACCTTCCAACGGCTTCATCGAGAAGACATTGAATGATGTCGGATTCGGCAGAGACATCAAGAACTCTCCATACGTCATCTGATCGACAGAGTGCAGTTGTATCTCCACAATAGAGCGCATAATAGCCGAGATCTGTGACGAAAGGGAACGGGCCATCTTGTCATGTATCCCTCTGAAGGCACGCAGCTGCTCTTTTGAGACGCGGTTAGGCCGTTTAAAGTCATAAAGCGTTATCTGTTTCTGTTCGAAGACCTCTTCTTCTTCGAACGCTAGGGCATCATCACCCTCATCTTCGACAACGTCTAAAAGGGCATCGATCTCTTCTTGGGAGAGTATATCAGCCATTGTCCGCTCCTATTGAATCTCTAATTTTTTTCAGCAGTGCCTTGTGTATCTGTGAGATACGAGACTCCGTTATGTCTAAGATCTCGGATATCTCTTTTAGAGAAAGTTCCTCAAAATAATATAATTGAATGATCAACTGCTCTCTTTCACTCTGATTTTCCAAGACACTTTCGATGACCTCGATAAGGTTCTCTTTTTCGACCGTCTCCAAAGTACTGCTCTCACTCGCCAGGGAGAGCTGCTCATCAATAGGCATGACCGCATATATCTCTGATGCGATCCGTGCGTCATTGATCTTCTCTTCACTCTCACCCAAAAGCTCTGCAAGATCTGCATTACTCGGTTCATCTTCATGCTCTGCCAGATGCGCCGAGATCGCCTTATCGATCATCTTGATAAGCTTTCTGTTGGAACGGCTCACTATATCCAATGAACGAAGATAATCGAGCATCGCACCATATACACGTGTCTTAGCATAACCCCAAAAAGAGTCATTTTGCGTCTCATCATATCGACGTGCTAACTTGACCAGTTCTTCTGTCCCGATCGCAGCAAGATCGCAAAAATCAATCGAACTCGGCAGTCTCTCTTTCAACCTAAACGCCATTGCTTTGACCGCAGGAAGGTACTGGATCGCCAACTCATCTTCTTGATGCTTGAGCTCATTTGCATAAGCGTTCGTGTTGCCGCAAGCCATCAGACACTCTTTCGCTTTTTCTTTTTAGGCTGATATTTCTTCTCAAGAGCCTCTAAAAAATCATGAGAACTGTCAATGATCTTTTCCCTTTTAGATATCTCACTGGCATAATAATCCAGATCGCCCTCATGCCGTTTTTTCGGAAAATATTCATGCCTAAGAGGACTGTAACGGATAAAGAACGAAATCGTAAAATGTGAGAACAGATAGAAAAATGCTGTTATCATGAGTGTGTATATCAATATACCCTCAGCATTTTGCGCTTTCAAAAGAGCAAAGACGAAGCCTATGAAAAAGCCCTGTACTGTCAAAAAGGAGACAAAGTTCGTACTGCGCATATCTTTATCATTCCCCCTTTTGGACTCTGTTGATCAGTCTAAAAATGTGTCATCAAACGCTTGAACAGTCCTTGGATGCCACTCTCTTCTGCAGATACCAGCATATTTCGTTCCAAGTTACGCGATAGTTTCTTGACTATTTTTTCCAGATCTCGCGTTGTTGGAGAGATCGGATTTTCTTGAGAAAAGATCTTCCTTTGTTTGATAGAACGACCAACCTTCTCATCTGCATTGACCTTACCAAGAAGTTCAAGCTCCAAGGCCGGACCAATATTTGCCCTTGCTACCTTTGATATTTTATCATAGAGCAGCTGTGCCTCTTTTTCAGATCGGACCTGATTAAAGATCAGACTGATCTTATTACGGATCTTTGAAGTGACTTTTATCGTCGCATAGGCGTCCGTGATCGCGGCCGGATCAGGTACTGTGACGACGATAACGTCATCTGCCGCATTAAGAAAAAGCTGAATATGCTCGCCAATACCTGCTCCCGTGTCGATCAAGAGTACATCCAGGTCATCCAAGACATGTGACTCTTGCATAAAACGTTCAAAAAGAGTCCCGTCACTGTATTTTAAGATCTCATCACCACTCTCGCCCGGGATGAGCAGTAGATTAGGTGCCACAGGGATCAAGATATCGCTGACACTTGCTTCACCTTTGAGCACATGCAAGATGTTCTTTTTGATCTTGACATTAAACATGACGTCAAGGTTTGCTAGACCGATATCAGCATCGAAGATACCGACCTTTAGACCGTAATGTGCCATAAGATAAGCGAGGTTCGAACTGACGGTACTCTTTCCTACACCGCCTTTTCCGCTTGTGATTGCGATGAAACGTGTTTTCTTAGCCCCGACCTTACTGTTTTCCTCAACAAGCTCTTTGAGCTTCTGGGCTTGAGTGATCATCTTTTGTTCCTGTCAAAGCCATTAAGCATACAGTCAATCAGATAATCACTGCTTGCTACGACAAGGTCCTCTGGGACCTCTTGTCCTACCGAAAAGTAGGAGATAGGTTTTGAGGTCTCGTACATCAATGAGAAGATATTCCCAAACCCTCTAGTCTCATCAAGCTTAGTGAACATCATCGTATCAATACCCAAAGGTTCAAAGTTATCATACGTCGCTTTGAGGTCTTCATACTTGATCGATGATGGAAGTACCAGTACTGTATCGACCTGCAGATCTGTCGTGTTGTTCTGAAGACAATCGTAGATCTTGGTGATCTTCTCTTTGTCATAAGGAGATGAACCCATCGTATCAATCAAGATATAGTCACAATAACTCATCGCATTCAGTGCTGAAGCAAACTCAGGAGGATCGACCACTGTCTCTATACCAAGTTTCATCATGCGCGCATACTGCATCAGCTGCTCGACTGCACCGATACGGTAAGTGTCCAAGACAATCAAACCGACCTTATATTTTTTCTCCATCATAAAAGAGTAGCGTGCGGCCAATTTGGCGATACTGGTCGTCTTTCCTACTCCAGTAGGTCCCACAAGCATGATCACTTTTTTTGCGCCCTGCTTAGGGGTAGACTCCATACGAACAGGGACCATCTTGCGAAGCAATACCTGGAAATAGCGTTTTACCGTCTGTGAGTTTTCACGCATCTTGATGGGCATATGCTCCAGCGTCAACTTCATGATCTCTTCAAGATGCCTGGCATTCATACCGCTCTCAAGCGTCAACTTGTATATCTCGGAAAACTCTGGCGGGATATGCAGGTCACCGATCTTGTCAGAGCGCTCATCCCAGAACATGTTTTGAATGAGCTTGACCTTATCTCCAAGTTTTGATATCTCGTCTTTGATCTGTTTAAACTCTACCGGGTCAGAACTTTTTTCTTTGACTCGGGCTACAACTTTATCTTCACTGTATTCATCTTTTAAAAGTGGGCTCTCAGCTTCCGTCACCTCAGCGATCTTGGATATCTGACGGGCTGCTTCTGAGATGTTGTAGAGCACATCCGCACTGCTTCTTGCAACGGGAGCAGAAGCGTCCATGCTTCTTTGCGCCTGTGCAGCATCAAGTTCTGCCGCCAATTTCTCATCAATACCGACGATGATCTCATACAGTGCTGTCTGGTTCAGACTTTTTTTGCGGATCTCTTTTGTCTCAATAAGCATAGCATCTTCGCCGACAGCTAATTGTGCTTTTTTTAATGCTTCAGCAGGAGATTTTCCATTAAAAGTCAAAATTTTCATCTACGCTCCATATATGTCATCGGTATCACCACGCTTTCTCTCTCTTTCCAATGCGGATGAGGAAGGGTCAACGCTTTGGTCTGCATCGTTCTGTTTTCAAAAAATATGACATCGATATCTAGTGTTCTCGGCGCATTCTCAAAACTGCGTTTGCGACCAAACTTTCTTTCAATCTCTAAGACATATTTTAAAAAGGCCTTGGGCTGAAGATTTGTTTTAACCCAGATCACAGAGTTATAAAAATCATCCTGTTCTGTATACCCAAAAGGCGGGTTTTTTAAAATAGGCCCTGTCTTCACCAGATCACAATATTGATCTGCTTTTAAAAAATGACTTAGCTTCTCCAGACGACGGATGACATCTCCGATGTTTCCCCCTACGCCCAAAGTAGCACTGTAACGTTTCTTTGAAGGTCCATACCTACAAGGATACAACGCTGTCCTTATCAGAGTAAGTCTGGCATCCAGGCGCTTAGAAAGCATCTATTTATGCCTGTGCTGCCTCTTGCTGTTTTTGAGCTTCTTGCATTGCAGTAATCTCTGAGAATATCTGCGCCATTCCTGTCATTGCCAGATGGTAACCAAAAGGACCGAAACCAATAACAGATGATGCGCACACCGGTGCGATCATGTTAGTACGACGGAACTCTTCACGGCGGTGGATATTTGAGATATGAACTTCGATCGTCGGTAAAGCCACTGCAGATATCGCATCACGAATAGCGATAGAAGTGTGTGTGTAAGCTGCCGGATTGATAATGATCCCATTTGCATCACCTAGACACTCTTGGATACGATCAACGATCTCACCCTCTAAGTTGCTTTGGAAAAATTCTATTTCAATCCCATTCTGTTGTGCAAACTCTTTCATCTGTGTATGGATCTGCTCCAATTTCATCGGTCCGTATATATTTTGTTCACGAACTCCCAGCATATTTAAGTTTGGCCCTTGAATAACTACAACTTTCATTATTTACCTTATATCTAATTTTAAGGATATATTATACCTTTGTAAAGCATAATTTTTTTTTAGTTTTATAAAGGCTTTTTAATTTTGAAAATACTCCACGTCTCTTACATCTTACACAATAATGAAATTATCAGTGGGAAATCCCTCGCATTCGATAACACAATCCAAAAGATAGCTCCCTTAGATGAGCTGTTACAAATCTACCCTGATGCCGAAGTCATTGACACCAAACCCTACTCTATGATCATGCCCGGTCTTATAAACCCACATGTCCACCTCGAGTTCTCCGCAAATAAGACAAAGCTCAAATATGGTAAGTTCCTGCCTTGGCTCCATAGCGTCATAGAGCATAGAGAAGAGCTTATCAACAACTGTAACATCGAATGCATGACGCAGGCGACACAGACTATGCTGCGTTCGGGCATAACGACATTCGGAGCTATCTCGTCACATGGGATGGACCTGGAAGCTGCTGCGCAAGCCAAACAAAATGTCGTCTTCTTTAATGAGGTCATCGGGTCACAGGCTACGATGGCAGATGCTCTTTTTGCTGATTTTAACGCCAGGCTTGAGGCTTCCGAGAAGATTACAAGAGAGGGCTTCCATCCGGCTATTGCCGTGCATTCTCCCTATTCCGTTCATCCTGCCTTGATCAAAAAAGCGGTTGCATTAGCTACGCTACGCAAATATCCTCTCTCCGCTCACTACATGGAGAGTCCGGCAGAAAGAGACTGGTTAGACAAGAATAGCGGTGACTTCCAACCCTTTTTCAACGACTTTTTAAAACAGGATTATGCCGTAAACACCTCTATGGATTTTCTATCGATTTTTAAAGACACGCCTACACTTTTCACCCATGTCGTTCACGCCAATGAAGAGGAGTACAAAGAACTTAAAAACTCTGCGCACACCATCATACACTGTCCTATCTCAAATCGACTGTTGGGCAATGGCGCACTGAACCTGGATGAGATCGAAGCGCATGACATCAAATGGGTATGCGGAACGGACGGTCTGAGTTCGAATTATGATCTTAATCTTTTTGAAGAGATGAAAATCGCGCTGTTCATGCATAAAGAGAGTGATCTTTTAGAACTGTCCAAAAAGTTGCTTAATTCTGTTACAATTGATGCAGCAGATGCACTTAAGCTTAACACGGGTGAGATTGCTGAAGGGAAAAATGCAGACCTTCTTGTCATCGACCTTGAAGAGGAGCCTAATGATCAGTTGCCGATACATCTGATCTTACAACAATTTCCGATTTCACACCGTTATATCAACGGAATCTTTGCGGAGGTAGAATAAGGATGGATGCTATTAAACAATTTTTTTCGCCTTTCTTCGCAGTGATGAAGTTTATTCAAAACCACTTTAAAGCGATGCTGTTTTTACTCATCGTCATTCTTGTCTTTTCACCAGATGAAGCAGAACTGCAACCGGCAAACCTGGCCAAGATAAAACTTGAAGGCATTATTATGGATGCCACCGCTATCGTTGATCAACTTGAAGAGGTCAGAAAGAACAGACACATCAAAGGTGTCCTTTTTGTCATCAACTCACCCGGTGGTGCAGTCTCACCTTCGATCGAGATTATGGAAGCGATCAAACGCTTAAAGAAAGAAAAACCTGTTATTGTCTACGCTGCCGGAACGATTGCCAGCGGCTCTTATTACGCGTCAATCTATGCGAACAAGATCTATGCCAATCCCGGTTCAATGGTCGGTTCGATCGGCGTGATCATGCAGGGTACAGACTTTTCGAACCTGGCACAAAAAATAGGTATCTCCTCACAGGTCGTCAAAGCAGGTAAATATAAGGAGGTAGGGACTGGTGCACGTCCATGGGAGCCTCATGAAAAAGCTGAACTTGAAAAAGTAATAAACGACACCTACAGACTATTTGTTAATGATGTGTCAACCGCACGTAAACTCGATCCGGCCAAACACACCGAATATGCAGATGCCCATATCTTTACGGCATCACAGGCAAAAGAGGTTGGTCTGATTGACACTGTCGGTGTCGGATATGATGCAGAAAATGCACTTATCAAACTTTCCAATGTTAAAAAACCTATCTGGATGCAAGAGGATAGGATTGAGTCATTCATGCGTCAACTTAGCGGAGAAACTGCCTCTTTCTTGGGTGCCTATCTCTCAAATCTAACACTGAAATAAAGGCCTTTGGGGATAAAACTCACGTCTATTCCCAGGCCCATATTTCATGCCCGTAAAGACTTTCTTCATCGTATCTACTTCAGAGAAAACATTAACATAATAAAACCGGGTCAGACTTGAAGCCCTCAACAAATCATGCTACACTATAAACAATAACAAAAGGAAAGCTTGATGTTAGTCGCAATTATAGAGATATTGGCTTCCTTGGGCTTGTTTTTATTTGGTATGCTCTATCTGGAAGAGCGGATAAAAACGGCTTCGGGGCGTTCTTTAAAAAAAATGATCAACCGTGCTACGCGTACTAATCTTCGCTCACTTTCCTTAGGCTTCACAGCAACAGCACTCTTTCAAAGTTCGTCTGTCGTTTCACTGATGACATTGTCATTCATTGGTGCAGGAGTATTAAGTCTGCAAAACGGTATCGGTATCATTTTCGGATCAAATATCGGGACGACGGCCACTTCCTGGATCATTGCCTTGATCGGCTTCAAGTTCGATATTCAACTTATCGCCTACAGCGTCATCGCCGCAGGTGGTATCGGAACGCTCGTCGAATTAGCAAAGCGGCTCGACTTGCGAAAGGAAATCAATCGAGCGATTCCGCTGTTCAAGATCCACTTGCCTTACGACGAGGCCGACCATGTCTTCAACATCGCTCTGAACCTGCTCGCT
>JBFEXN010000034.1:0-12834 GCA_041562655.1 Sulfurimonadaceae bacterium | reverse complement strand
CCCCTTGGTGACTCAAGTAGAGGTGGCCTGTCAGAATATGTGATCAATGGTCTCTTTTGAGGAAAAGCGACATTAGAGATTTCTCTGTTATCCACAGGCTGTTGAGCTGCTTCTAGTGAACTTCCTATTGCTGCCACACCTGCTACCGCTAATGATTTTTTGAAAAAATCGCGTCTTTGCATGATTTCTCCCTTTTTCTATTTTAAAGTATGAAATGATATCATATTTCCTCTATTCAAAAAAATTAAATTAAAATGATATAATATTCAAAAAAAGTTATCTTAAGGGAGTAAGATGTTTTCTTTTCGTCAAATTGAACTTTTTATTGCCGTATCACAGTCACGAACACTTATCGAGGTCGCCAATCAGTACAAGATGAGTCAATCAGCGATATCGATGGCACTTAAAGAGTTAGAGAACCATCTGGATGAAAAACTCTTTGAACGTGTTGGGAAAAAACTTGTTTTAAACGAGCGTGGACGTCTTTTTCTCAAAGAGGTTCATCCCCTTTTTCTTGAACTCAAAGGTTTGTATCAAAAATTTACACAGAACCATCTACACGGGGAGATAAACATAGGCGCAAGCCTGACCACGGCTCACTACATCATGCCCCAGCTCATGACCAGCTACATGCAAAAACGTCCTGAAGTCTCTATCAATCTAAAGATGGCGAACACCGATGAGATCGTAACCCTGGCAGAAAATGGAGATATTGATCTTGGCTTTATAGAAGGCACGACCCAATCTTCCTCCGTCGCACAACAGATTGTGGCGCCTGATGAACTGATCGTCGTTAGCTCCGACGAAGACCTTGCACACGAACAGTTTATCGACAGACTCGTAAACAAGAAATGGGTATTAAGAGAAAAAGGCTCCGGAACACGTTCAGTGTTTTTAAATCAGATAAAACCTATTGACAAAGAGTTGAATATCGTACTGGAACTTGAACAAAATGAGACCATCAAGAACTTTTTATTTTTGGATTCAAACTATATCTCATGTCTGCCTCGTATCTCAGTCATCTCAGACTTGGAAGAGAAAAAACTTTTCCATATACCAATAAAAAACCACACGTTCATGCGTAATTTTTCTCTGATATTTAACAAAAAACGCACCCCTACGCTGCTAATGAAAGATTTTCAACAGCATATCTCCGAGTTCATGCAAGGTCTTGAGACCTAAAGCTTCCCCTGCTTGACCTGAGACAATACTGCGGCGAGGGTGACCCCATCATTCTCCGTACCGTCTTCTACACATGCTTCGCATTTGTCTCCAACTGGAAGTTCGTCTGAGGCCATCCACTCTTCAACAGTTTGAATCCCGCTTGATTTTATAAATGCAACAGCTTCTGCGATAGTGACATGATTACAAGAGCACAGGATCTTATCTTTTTGAAACAGATGTGAGTATGGCATACAACCCCCTGATGTTTTTTTACAATTATAGCAAGTTTGCTATAATGCGCTAAAACAATCAAAGACTTAACTATGACAGCAGCAATTATCGGACTTGGACTTATGGGTGGTTCCTTGGCCATAGCAATTAAAAAACTACCTATGATAACCAGGATTATTGGTTTTGACCATAACAAAGAACACGAAAAAGAGGCTTTGGCACTTAAACTTGTAGACAGTACGGTCTCATTTGAAGAGATCAAACAGGCAGACCTCATCATATTGGCCATACCGGTAGATGGCATCATCTCGTGTTTAAAGGACCTACAAGGAGTCTCACCCCAGACCACTATCATCGACCTTGGCTCCACCAAAGAGAAGATCGTTCAGTCTATCCCGCCTAGTCTGCGTAAGAACGTCGTCGCTGCCCATCCTATGACGGGTACCGAAAAGTTTGGTCCAAGCGCAGCCCTAGATGATCTGTACAGAGACAAGGTGGTAGTCTTGTGTGACCTTGAAGACTCGGGTGAACATCAGCAGGAGACAGCCGTACGTCTTTTTTCTCAGATTCATATGAAACTGGTCTACATGAAGGCCCATGAACACGACCTGCATGTCGCATTTATCTCTCACATGCCGCACCTTATCTCTTACTCTTTGGCAAATGCCGTCCTTCAACATGAAGAGCATGAAAACATCCTTAACCTTGCTGCCGGTGGTTTTCGCTCGATGAGTCGTCTGGCAAAGTCTTCACCAAATATGTGGGGAGACATCTTTCGCCAAAACAAAACACATCTGCTCGACTCTCTAAGCTATTTTGAAAAAGAGTTGGAGGAGATGAAGAAACTGGTTCAAAATGAAGACTGGGACAATCTTGATAAGAAGATGAAAGATGCAAACTCACTGCACGACATCTTGAAATAAACTCCCTAGCTTGAATATGCTTCTGCCGCCAGGTTCTGAGCATTTAAGCTTGTAAACTCACCCAAAGAACTGCTTACACCACTGTCCGTCGAACTCGCAGCAACATTGACAGACGCCCCTCTTGAGACCTGCGCCTTGTAAGCCTGGGCATCACGCATACTCTGGTTTCCGGCCTGGGAAAGCGCGTCTACCGCCGAAGCGTCATCCTCTTGTTTCTGCGCCAGAGGATCGGGTCTTCCAACCTGTACGGCGGAGGGATAAGGTGATTGAAATACATAAGAAGAAACTTGCATACGACCTCCTTTTACTTCTCCTATCGTAACAAAAGAATGAAAAGAGTTTGCTTTTGTTTTTATATTAGATCCATATCTTATTTTTGGAGCCGTTTCAATACCTCTTTCAAACGCTTCTTATCGATCTTATGAGATTTACCCTCATACAGGTTTTCAGAAAGCTCTTTTACCAGTTCCTCTATCTCACTATCTTGCTTCATATTGCTCATCAACAGTTGTAGGACCTCTTTTGTGTCCTTGATAGAGATGTCCTGTTTTCTTTTCTCTTTTCTTAGGAGTATCTTCCATGGGAGAATAGAGACAATAAGGCCCAAGACAAATCCACCCAGCACTAAAAGTGCACTCTGAGCAGACGTCAGCACAAGGTGTTCACTATTTTGATTCGTTGGTGTTGTCTCCTCTGCTCGTGTTATTTTCACTTCTTCTTTGGGAGTGACGGAGGCATTCAGTACTTTTATTGCTATTTCCTCCGTCTTGATCGTCTTGACACGGTCCGTCTTTACATCCATATAGCTTAGTCCGAAGGAAGGAATAACAAAATCCCTCTCTGCCACAAGTGCCAGCTTTTGGGTAAATGAACCGAAATATTTTCCATCCTGAAGATAATGTGAGATTTTTGGTTCTTCTTTAAAGGCTTGTGCGCCTGAGACGTGCAGATCAAAGGCTTCAATATCTTCAATATTAGCCCGTCCTTTTATGTTGATCGTGACATTGACTGCTTCCCCGGCATTCACCTCATGCTTATTGACCTTAGCCTCTATGCTCATCTCACCTACAAGTTTGATCTCCTCAGGAAGAGGTTTGACTTCAATGTCCAGCTCATTTGAGAACATCGTTCTCGTCTTTGTGGAAGCTATCCACGTATTCCAATAGTCCTTCGACTGGCTTCGCACCTTTACATCCCATCGTAAAGGCCCGAGGCTTAGCTTCCCGCTTTGCTGAGCGGCAACAGCGTACACATTGTGACGAAGGGAGTATTCGTCTTTTACGTATGCCGAGCCTTTTTGCTCACTTTTTACCCATATGTTCTTGTTTTCCGGCAGGGAGATCGACTCTGCCAGTGCGTCTATGCTTCGGCGTTCTTTAAAGTGAACCTTCATCTCAAAGGGTTCACCGACGTAGACCGAGCTCTTATTCGTTTCAAGTTCTACAATAAAAGGCTCGTTTTTTGAAATAGAGATCTTTGATACGGTGATATTTATAGGCTCCGTCATCTGCACTTTTCCGTTGACGCTGACAGCAAAAGGCTCAATCACACATGAACGCTGCGGCATGAACTCATACATCAACGATATCTCCTGTGCACGTTTACCATTGCTAAAGATATCTTTTCTGCTTTGCATCCTTCCTTCGACACTGTAACCGCAAAGTTCATCAAACGGAGGGATCTTTACCTCTGCTGACTCTGCAGAGATGCGCAACGTCATCGTGACACGTTCACCCCTGGTGATTTGGTCTTTGTCCACACTAACTTTTATCTCGGCCCACAAGGAAAGGCTTGTTAAAAATAATAAAATCAGCTTACCAAGGTTTTTCATTCTCATCCTCTTTATGTTCTGAGTTCTGCATCTTATACAGATGTCCCTTCTGGGACTGTTGTATCATCTTCAGCCACTTTTTTGCTTCCATATCACTCATCTTTTTCATCTTCACAGACACAGCTTCACCCTCTTTATCCTTTGCCTCGCTCTTGGACTCTTCTTTTTGCTCGGACTTCTGCTCGTTTTTCTCCTTTTCTGGAGTCTTGTCAGCTCCCTTGACTGCATCATTCTCTTTAGGCATTTTCTCTTCGTTCTTTTGCTCCGATGCTCTGTTTTGCTCAGACTTCTGTGACGAGTTTTCCCCTTGTTTCGAGGCATCATCTTTTTGATTCTTTTGTTGTTGTGAGCTGTTTTCGTCCAAAGTGTTTTCTTTTGACTCAGACTGCTTGTCCTGATCTTTGTTTTGGTTCTCTTTTTTCTCTTGATTATTATCTTTTTGCTGCTGTTTCTGCTGTTCTTCTAATAACTTCTTAACGGCTTCATAGTTCTCTTTTGTCTCCTGGTCGTCCTTCAGTTCAAGCGCTTTTTTATAGGCTTCAAGAGCCTCTTGATACCGACTGAGTTTGGCATAGGTGTTTCCACTGTTATGCAAAGCTTTTGCCTGAAGATCGGGATTGTCAGATTGAACACGCTGATATGCTTCGATTGCCTTTTCATACGCCTTAGACTTATAAAGCGCGTTAGCCAGGTCATAGGTCGCCTCAGGTGACTTCTTGGCAAATCTTTCATAGATAGATCTACTCTTTTCATACTCTCCTTGGATATATGCCTCTTTGGCACCTTCTAACTCTTGAAAGTCCAACAGACCTGCTTTTGCATCATCAAGACCCGCAAAGATAAGAACAAAAAACGCCAAGGTATTCGCACTTCTTTTCGGAAATGATGAAAAAGCCAAAAATACAAAAAGAGCCGCCAATGCCAAGGGATAATAAAACAGCTGGATATATTGTGGGATCGTTTCCTCTTTTAGTGTCGATTTTTCCGTCATCTCTTCGATCTCTTTTAACATCGCTTTGATATCTTCATCCCCCAATATCGATTCAATATAAACCCCGCCTGTCTTCGTCGCGAGGCTTTTTATCTGAGGATTCAGTTTTGAGATCAGGATATCACCCTTATGCTTGACAAAACCGCCATCACTGCTTCGTACCGGGCTTCCTTTTTCCGAACCTATACCTATGATAAAAAGTCTGAGCCCATTCTCCCTTGCCAGAGCGATCTCTTTATCAAAGTTCTCACTGTCTCCCCCATCGGTGAAAAGCAGAAGGTTCTTCTGCTTGGCGTGTTCGAGCATACTGATAGCAGAACGTATCATGGAATCAAGATGCGTTCCCTTTTCCGTGATATTGTCAGTCTTGACCTTGGAAAGCAAGAAAGCCACAGAGCTGTGATCAAAACTCAAGGGTGAGACTATATAATCATGCTTTGCAAAGGCCAACACGCCGATACGGTTATGCGGTGCCAGTCTTATCAGCTGTTCTGCTTTGTTTTTGGCAAAATCAAGACGGTTTGGATATCTGTCCTCCGCCTTCATAGAATCGGAGATGTCTATGCCGATCAAGATGTCTGCGCTCTTGGCCTCGACCGTTATCTCACCCTCTTTAATGACCGGTTGACCCAAGGCAAAGATCATAAAGACAAAGGCAGATAGAAAAAGCAGGTTTCTGGACGTTCGACTTAGACTCTTACTTTCCAGTCGTAATCTCTTCAGTACATCCTTTTCAAACATGGACAAGCTTTCTTTACTGCCCGTCATGATAAAGTAAAAGAGGGTCAGGACAAGGGGAAGCATCAGGTAAATAAAGATCGGATATAAAAAACTCATCCCCACCCCTTCTTTGAACGGATCACAACATACAGGAGAAGACTCATCAACGAGACAAATAAAAAATAGATGTAATAATACGTCTTATGTAAATATCTCTCACTTTTAAGCTCTGATTTTTCCAAGCGGTTTATCTCTTCATACACGCT
This sequence comes from Sulfurimonadaceae bacterium, assembly GCA_041562655.1. GTDB lineage: Bacteria > Campylobacterota > Campylobacteria > Campylobacterales > Sulfurimonadaceae. The sequence goes on along the minus strand of JBFEXN010000034.1, from coordinate 6,708 downwards.
CTGAAGCTGTTGGGCTGAATATGCTGAGAAAAACTCTCCACCTGTATCTTCGGCAATTTTTGCGAGCAGGCCTTGCGAAAACTCACCCGGACGTCCAATCCCGATCGTATATATCTTCACCTCTTCTCTTTGTGCAAGCGAGATTGCCGCATCATAAGGGATATTTCCCGCGGTGTTCTGTCCATCCGTCAAAAGAATGGCGATCTTGCTTTTTGCCTCGTTCTCCTGCATCAGTGTCAATGACTGCGCGATCGCATCAAAGATAGCCGTCTTCTCACCTGCTACACCTATGTGCAATTGGCGCAGAAGTTTGGAAAGTATATGTTTATCATAGGTAATCGGCGAGGCAACAAAGGCGTACGAACCGAACACGATCATGCCAAGATTATCATTGACACGTTTTAGGATAAAATCATCCACAATGTCTTGTACGACGCTGAAACGGTCTCTCTGCAGGTCGTTCTCATCAAAGCCCTGCATACGCATGGATTGACTGGCATCTAATAAAAGAACGATGTCATGCCCCTGACGCGGGTCCATTTCGATCTCCTTTTCACTAAATGGCGATGCCAGTGCGATCACAAGTGCCACAATCCCAAGCCATTTCAAAAACTTCAGCAGAAACGATGATGACCTGCTCGAGGATAAGAAAAGTGACATGTGAGGGAAAAGCAGGCTCTCTTGGCGCTGCTTGCAAAAATACGAACAAAAAAGAAATAGAAAAAGAAGAGCTAACAGGTACGAAAACTCAAGATGCATCCAAAACCTCTAAAAAAAGTCTGTAGTATCCAAGGGTCTCATCATCGAGCCCTTCGACCTCTTTTTTATATTTATACTGACTCAAACGACCGTCAAGAGTCTCAAGCATATCCAGTTCTCTTTGACTCTCAGCAAGCAATCTTCCGTAATAGCTGATCTCATATGCCGCCTCTTTGGCATTGTTTGTATCTATTGCATGGATCTTTTCAAGGTAGGTTTTACGTAGATTCTCTCGTTTACCTTGCTTATAGCGGCTTATGCCCCAGATGATAATAGCGGTTAAAATAAGCACCAAGAGCACTATCATGACACTCAGTAAGACAAAGGAATCATCCGGTACCTCGACTAAAGGCTTGATGTCATGTAAGGGGATGTCTTTCATCAGATGTTACCTTCAAACAGACGTCGCAGCTTTACAGCTGCTGACTCATCCGTATAGATTTTTACAAAACGAACCTGGTCTTTACGCAAGCGTTCATAAAGCTGATGGTCATGTCCAGCCACCCTTGCTTCATATGCCTTAATCGTCGAAGTGTTAAAATCACCTTCGAGTTCAGCTCCGCTTTCAGGGTCTTGGAGTGTAGAAAACCCAAATGCGGGCGGATGTTCTTCCATACGATCACGTACGATGATGGCAATGACCTCGTGTTTACGGGCCAGGACCTTAAAGTCAGGAAGATCAAAAAAATCAGCGATCACGATGATAAGTGACTTTCTTTTCAGACGTTTCATCAGATATTGACCCATCTGCTTGTAATCAGCCTTTTTGTGCAGTGCATCAAAGTCCAGGACCTCTTTCACCAGTGTCTCAACAGCATATATCTTTTTGCTCGGACGGTTCTCTTTGTAAAGTCTGTCAGCAAAAAGAAAAGAGCTGAAAAGATCCCCATTACGAATGGCAGAGAATGAAAGCATGGCAGTGATCTCGGCAATAAGCTCCTGCTTGAACTTTTTTGAGCCAAAATGTACTGAGCCGTTTAGCATCGTTGCCAGAACGACATTGAGTTCGCGTTCCTCTTTGAAGACCTTGATAAAGGGCTGTTGCTTTTTTGCTGTGATGTTCCAATCGATATGACGGATATCATCTCCAGGCATATACTCACGAAGCTCGATAAAGTCATACCCTTCACCCTGAAAGATGGAAGGATTATTGCCAATAAGTTCAGAAAATACCTGACGACGCGCGCGAACGAGTATTTTTTTTAGTTTAGACATAGTGTGCTTTTCTTAAGGGATCGGTACAGCTTGTAAAATCTTCTCAATGACCTCGTCACTTGTCACACCCTCTGCTTCAGCCTCATAAGACAAGATAATACGGTGACGCATGATCTCTTTGATAATATAAGCGATGTCTACAGGTGAGACATAATCTTTTCCGCGTAAGAATGCCATCGCCTTGACCGCCTTGAAGATATCAATACTTACACGAGGACTCGCTCCAAATTGCAAGTAATCTGCAATATCTTCAAGACCGTACGCCTTTGGATCACGTGTAGCTGAGATCAGTTCGATCATGTATGACTCGACCTCAGCATCCATGTGGACAGAAGCAACCTCTTTTTTGAGTGCTTCCAGCTCAGATGGAGAAATCACAGCATTGACTGTCTCATTTGTCTTGTTTGAGATACGTCTTGCGATCTCAAGCTCTTCTTCTTTGGTATTGTAGCCGATGACAAGTTTCATCATAAATCGGTCCAGTTGCGCTTCAGGAAGCTGATAGACACCTTCTTGTTCAACGGGGTTCTGTGTTGCCATAACAAAGAATGGAGGATCAAGCTGAAAAGACTCCTCACCGATCGTCACTTGCTTTTCTTGCATCACTTCCAACAAAGCTGATTGTACTTTTGCAGGAGCGCGGTTGATCTCATCGGCTAAAAGAAGGTTTGTGAAGACAGGTCCCTGCTTGATCTTGAACTCGTTTTTTTGTGGGTCATAGATCTCAGCCCCCAGGATATCAGAAGGGAGAAGATCGGGTGTAAACTGCACCCTTTTAAAACCAAGGCCTAAAGCAGATGACAATGCTTTGACCGTTGTCGTCTTCGCAAGACCGGGAATACCTTCGATGAGTATATGCCCCTCGCATAAAAGTCCGACAAGAAGTCCATCGATCATCTTCTCTTGTCCAATAACAACCTTGGCAACTTCATTTTTTATGGCAGTGATTTTATCGTTCATCAATCTTTATCCTAATGTATCGTTTTAATAAGAGATATTATAGCAGGTCAGCACACTCTTTCAGAGTATCCGCTACATTTTGAGCAGATACTATGTTCTTGATGTGTAAAAAAAGTGTGGTCCCTTTTATAACTTGGAATAAGCGCTTTTCTTTACCTTTGAAAGTGCGACTTTGTCACCCTTGTACACAGCTGCTTCGAGTCTCTCAATCTCAGAAGCAAATAGGTGCTTATCACAGCTCATCAAGGTCTCCAAAAGCTCTTTTTCCGTGTTGGCATGCTTGATCCTCACTCCTTTTTCCCTCGTCTGCTTGGTCTTTTGCGGCAATCTGATCAATTTTGCCACAACAAAACCTGATATAAAGCTAAGCAGGTAATAGACGTACTCCCAATAGGCACTGAAGTCTATCTTCTGTGAAGGTATATCTACCTCATCTATGAGATCCTTGAGCTGGATACCATCTGTATTGATCTGAACCTTGATAGCTCCACTTGTCAATACCTTTTCTGTTTGTGAAACGGTGTCAAAATAGGCAATAGAAATAGCAGGAATTACGTAATCCTTCTCAGCGACAAAGGCAAAACGCTGAGTCCATCTTCCCTTATACCCCTTATCACTTAAGACAAAATCCTTCTCTGCCTCATCACTGAAGACCTCAACCTTGTCTATGTCAAAGCTTATGTCCTGAAGTGCGTGAAGGTTTCCCTCTCCCTCTATACTGATCTCTAAATGCACCGGTTCATACGCGGAAGCGACTTGGATATCGTTTTTTGTGTTCAGCCTAAGCTCCCCACTCAACGATGATTGCGTTTTCAGGACCCTAATTCTGATGGGCTCTATCCTGGCGATCTCTTTTTCTGTCTCAAGATCGTTGACGTTATCACGACCAATGATCACGTTGTCGATCGCACTTTGCGTAGTGAAGAGCATCTTGGGTTCAAGCTTGACATCGAACTCACCTGCTTCCTTGGCAAAAAGAAGAAACTCATAGGTAATGGTCTGTATATCCCCTTCAAAGTGTCTATTCTCAGAGAGCATCTCAAAATCAAAGGCTGTCTCTTTCGGAGGGATAAACTCCACATCATCATTCTTTCCCTTCCTGTCAAAACGACATTGCATACGCAGCGTTGTCGCTTGATGCTGGTAAAGCTGTTCATCTTTCAATGTCACTGTCCATTCATAGGTGCTTTTTGCCCATAGACTCAGACTTAACAAAAGAAGGCTACCAAGGATTTTCTTCATTTACACTCCTTTCATTGATAAGTTCATATTGGCGGTACGAAAGACCGGACTGTTTGGCATTAAAACTCACCTGCCCCTCATTCTTGACTTTCTTGCCCTTGCTTTTCACACTCGCACCCGCCTGCGCCGACACCTTCATATTTGAACTCCCCGCACCCTTTTTCTTTTCTCCATCTTTTTTAGAGCTTTTGACAGCAACACTGTCATTTTTCTTTTTCCCTTTTTGCTGACCGGTCTGCAGCCCCTCATGTTTTTTAAAATCCGAGATATACAACAGGTTTTCATCCGTCTCTTTGTCATAGGCCAAGATCAGACTCTTTTTATACGCGATACGTGCTTCCTCAAACATCTCTAAACGGACATAGGAATTCCCGAGGTTATGAAAGAGTTTGGCTTTTAACGACCTGTCTGTAGAACGGATCTCCTTATAAGTATCTATGGCTGCCTCGTACTGCCCAGCTTTATAGTAGGCATTGCCCAGGTTATAATGGTCCTGAGGAGAACGAAGTGAACGCTTTTTGAATCGTTCTAAGGCTTTGAGGTCTTCCTCCCGCGCATAGGCCGTATCGCCCGCACTCTGCGTCGAAAACTCTTTCATATTTGCCTCAGCGCTTATCCCCATCAAGACAGCAACAGCCAAGATGGCTTTAAAGAGCTGTGCATGCAGTTTCGTCACACCTAAAAGAAAAAACAACAAGGCAAAGAAAACAGGATAGTAGAAAAGCTCTCTGTACATGACCAAGTCCGCACTCGAAAGCTTTTTTTCTCTACCATCAAGCCACGTTGATACTGCAGCGACCATATTCTCATCCGCTTCAACAAAGATCCCATCAGTAGCTTGGCTCAACGCCTGTGCATTCATATTCTTGGAACTGATCACAAGCTGGTCCGAACTGTTCTTCATCCATGTACCGTCTTTGGCTTTAAGCCTTGCTCCCGAGCTTGTTGCCATCATGACCATGCTCACGCTTATGCCCTGCTCTTTCGCATAAGCTATCTCTTTGGAAAAGTCACGTGAGTCACCGCCGTCACCGACAATGAGAAGGTTCTTGGATTTGACAGAAGAGAGCTTTGTACTAAGTTCCAGCACTGAAGCCATATTCGTACCCTTGGTGATCACAAGTTCAGGTGAGATAAGGTCAAGCTGGTGTGAGAGCAACTCATCATCCGAACTCAATGGAGAGAGGATGATCGCATTGGTCGTGAAACCAAGCAGAGCGAAACGCTCATGCACTCTTGTTTGGATCAACTCTTTGATAAAGGCCTTTGAAGCCTCAAAGCGGTTGGGTTTGACATCCTCGGCCTGCATCGAATAGGAGAGGTCCAGCGCGATCACGACTTCAGCCCCTTCGAATTCCTGCTTGATGGTCCCCTTGTCCAAGGCAGGACGAGCCAACGCCAATATCATCATGAAAAGTGATACATACAGCAGTAAAAGCTTCTGCCTCGTCTGCTTAGCTATCGTATGCTCTTTTTTTCTCTTTCGATAGAGCATCATCAACAACAAGACCAGGATCAGCCATAAGTATTCCGGCGCTAAGAACGTCATGCCACACCCCTGAATCGACTGCCCATATAGTATAAAAGAGCGAAGAAGGCCAGTAATAAGACATACTGATAAAAATATTCTTTCTTCAGAAACTGCTGACTCTTTATCTGGGAACTTTCCATCTTGTTTATATCCTCATAGACATCAGCCAGTTCATCTTCATTCTTGGCGGCATAAGACTTTCCACCTGTTTGCGTTGCTATCTCTTGAAGAAGGGCCGGATTAAAGTCATCCCCTACTGCGATCGTATAAATCTTTATGCCCTTCTCTTGCGCAAGAGCAACGGCATCTTTTGGAGATATCCTTCCGCTGTTATGTTCCCCGTCTGAGAGAAGGATGATCACCTGCGTCTTTGCTTTTGAAAAGTTCAAGGCACGGACAGCCTGCTCTATCCCCTCCCCGATGGCGGTATTATCCCCTGCCATACCGGTTTGAAGGTATGAGACCATCTGCGAGACTATCTCTTTTTCATAGGTCACAGGAGAAGCGATAAAAGCGTAATCGCCAAAGAGGACGATACCGACATTGTCGTTTAGACGTTTTGCGATAAAATCACGCACCACTCTTTGCACCGTCTCAAAACGCGTCTCTCTTTGCTCACTTAGACCCGAGGCCCGCATAGAACCACTGGAATCAAGAGACAAGACAATATCGATACCCTTACGGTTCAATGGATTGCTTCTATCAATCAGAATCGGCGAGGCCAACGCCGTGACAAGAAAGACGGCTATCAAGACTTTCAACAGGTCCTGCAACCAAAAGCGGGGACGTTTGAGTACAAAGAGTTCCAAATGGACAAAGTTTCGCTTAACGATCACCTCTCGGCATTTATATAGACAATAGATTATAGGCAACAATAAAAAAAATATAGATACATATTCAAAATTCATTGTCTTTATTTTAACGCATTTACTTGTAAAAAGTGTGTTAAATGAAGACTTCTTACAAAATTTGCATTTTTATTGTGAATACTCTTGACAATT
>JBFEXN010000033.1:0-12871 GCA_041562655.1 Sulfurimonadaceae bacterium | reverse complement strand
TCTTGTCCTAATCGGAAATAAACCACCTAAAGAGATTTTCACGCTGGAAGAAGCATTGACATGGTTTGACCTCTCAAAAATATCAAAAGCACCCGCTAAGTTTGATATTGACAAGCTCCGCTTTATCAACAAAAAACACCTGCTAGAGATGGATGATGTTGAGTTGTCTCGATATGTAGGATTTGCGGATCAAGATATCGGAAAGCTAGCAAAGGTATACCTAGAAGAAGTCTCTACTACGAAAGAGCTGCGTGAAAAGATAGGCGCGATCTTCTCGGAAAAAAAGATATCTGAAGAGTTTGCAGAGTCTGCAGCTAAAATGAAGGAAACGCTAAAAGTTGCACCTTTCTTTGAAGAGTTTGATGACTTTAAATCATACCTCATGAAAGAGAGCGGATTAAAAGGAAAGAACTTCTTCAAACCACTTCGAATCCTGTTAAGTGGTGCGGAACATGGACCAGACCTTGATGTAGTCTATCCACTGATCAAAAACTATCTTGCGGAGATCATCAAATGAATCAGGTCTTGATCGAGCTTCTTGGGCTTTTCAACGGATTGGTCGGTGTGTATATGTGGGTCGTTATCATCGCGGCACTCCTGACATTTGTCAGGCCTGATCCGTTTAATCCCATCGTACAGTTTTTGTATCGCATCACCAATCCGGCATATGCGCTGGTAAGACGGTTTATTCCTACTGTTTTCAATGGCGTGGATCTAGCTCCTTTAGTCATCATAATCGCGCTACAGATCATACAGATATTTGTAAGGGCCATCCAACACGCTTTATGACAAAAGTATTTCTTCTTCTTTCCCCGCTCCTTTTATCTGCTGGGCTGACCCTTGATCAGCTGCAGCAAAAACCAAAAGGACATATCAGAGATTTCCAGATCTGGCAGTACATGCAGGGCGATATCAATGCGACAGACGCTGATAGAGCCTATTCTTTGGTTCAGAATAAAGACAATAAAAAAATACTAAAGGTTTATACGGATAAAACGAATGATGTATCCGTGAAAAAAAACTATCAATGTCTTAAAGGTGATATTGACTTCTTGCTGAACGAGACAGATGCGGATTGCATTGAGAAAGGGCTTAGTTATGTCAAGGCAATGCAGCTAAGTGATGCACAAAGAGCACACTTTTCTGAGATACTAAAAGAGAAGCATCCCAAAAAAAGTGTACGACTCACTCTGATGAACAAGCGCCCATTCTTTTCGAATCTACTGGAAAGTGGCAGCGATCATTTTCTAAAGCTTTTTAATAACTTGGGTAAGGCGAATCGACAAAAATATTTTAATATAAAACTCTCTAAGCAGCAGATCAATGCGCTTGCCGATGACAATAGATTTGGACGAGCTATTAAGTATATCGTCACTGATCCAAAGATGGACAAGATGCAAGAGGCCCTGCTTGATCTTAATCCGCACGAGCTGAGCTCTCAAGCATATTTCTTCTTAGCCTTAAACGCCTTGAAATTCAAAGCGATACACAAGGCAAGTTTATACCTCGAGATCTCGCATCATAAAGCCTATTATCAGATGGACAAAGACAGAGCACTCTTTTGGCAATACCTGATTCTTGATGACAGAAAGTATCTGCAAGAGTTGAGTCGTAGTACAGACATTAACATCTACTCTCTTTTTGCCAGGGAAAAGTTTCATCTGAAGACTGAAAACTACTTTTCACATCTTGATCTAGATGATGTCCCCTCCAGTTATGATCTTAGTGACCCATATGTATGGCAAGAGACACTAAACAAGATCAGATCGACAAGTAAAGAGGAATTGACGGAGCTAAGAGAAGCCTTTAACTCTAAAAGTGATGAGGTCGTCAACGCCTTTATCTATTCAAAGGCCTTGGACTATAAAGTCCATAACTATATCATGCCTTTTAGAAAGGCGACGAATGGTCTGTCTGATGATCAAAAAGCCCTGGTATACGCTTTAGGGCGTCAAGAGAGTCATTTTGTGCCTTCTGCTATCTCGCGTTCTTATGCCTTGGGTGTTATGCAGATGATGCCATTTTTGATCAAGAGCCTTGCTGAACAGAAGAAAGAGAAGGTTGAGCTTGAAGAGATGTTTGATCCACATAAGAATATCAGATATTCGATTTCACACATCAGGTACCTGCAGAAATATCTGTACCACCCACTTTTTATTGCATACGCATACAATGGTGGCATTGGTTTTACCAAAAGGTACCTATTGGATGGACGATTTATGCGTGGGAGTTTTGAACCCTTCCTCAGCATGGAATTAATGGCAAATACGGAAAGCAGAGAGTATGGGAAAAAAGTCCTTGCAAATTACGTCATTTACAAGCAGATTATCGGAGATGAGGTCAGTATAAGTTCTCTGTTTGAAACCCTTACTGAGCCATCATATACAGACCGTTTTAGAATGGACACCTACGCTAAAAAGTAATGATGTGCAATGGGAGTAAAACGGGGCCTCCGAGTGCCTGTTCACTCTTCCACACGATTGGGATGTTACCGCGCGATGGCAGCCCTTGCTATAAAGACTATTCTTTCTCTTCTTTGTGAAACTTGAACTGTACTTTTCCGTATTGATCGTTTTCGAATGAAAGCCTAAGTTCTGTTGCGTTTACCTCATTAAAGCGAACGATGTAAAAGTGGTTCCATTGTTGGCGGATAGGCATTGTGCGGCGAAGTTTATGGTCTTCGTCAAGTTCTGTCGCCTCAATTGGATCCACGTAAACGATGGATTTCTCTCCTGCTTTGTCTGCTGCGGTTTTCCCATCGTAACCAGGACTTTTTACAGTGTCTACACTTTCTTCAGCGGGTACTTCCTGTATCATTTTCAGTTTATAATCAAGATTTTTTAAGCCATGCTTTTTTGGATCATAAGCATCTTCGATGATATGTACAGCGACATAAAAATATTCGTCCCCATTATAGATGTGCGGGTCGACGTTGTTCAAGTAGACGGCATGCAACAAGGCCTTTGTCTCCATGTCACGCATCAAAGAGACTTTTTGCATGTTTGAGACAGCTTTTTCATAATAGGTGTCAGACGAGAAGAAGTCAAATGCTGTTGTTTTCACACACCCTGAAAAAAGAAAAGCAGCACTGAGTGCTGAAAAAGCCAAAAATTTGTTCATTACATATCCTCTGTTTTTGTATTGCTATTATACATAAGTGTTCTTGGTATATTCCTTTGAGTTTTTATAAGTTTCATTAGATATAATTTCTTCAATTTATACAAAGGCATAATTGCGTGAACAAAAGGCTAGCTGTTGCATTTACCGGTCCCTCAAATAGCGGTAAGACAACACTCATAACAAAAGTCTCAACTGCTCTGATGCAAAGTGGGAAAAAAGTAGCGATCATCAAAAACGATCCCAAAGACAAGGGCCAATTTGATACGCCGGGTAAGGACAGCGACAAGTTTTCACAAACCGGTGCGGAAGTCGTTGTCACCTCCCCTACTCGTACGACCTATTTTTCCAAGAGGCACAAGGAGCTTGAGGAGATCATCGAGATGTTCGGTGATTTCGACTTTTTACTTGTAGAAGGCCTTAAGACATTGCCATTACCCCGTATAAGTATCTTCAGAAATAGTATTGATGAGGATTATTACCACTGCATGAATGCTTTGGCAATAGACCACACCATCGATCTAAAGGAAGAGAATGTTCCCAAAGAGATCGATATACTTGATTTAAACAATACTGGTCAGATTATTGACTGGATCACAAAAAACGCCAAGGAAGTGTAAAAATATGGAAGAAATCCTCGTTGCCATACAAAAGTCTGCTATTCGTATAAAAAGAGCTATCGATGTAAAAGATATAGGTTATTCTCAAGAACAAAACAGTTCAGGTGAGACACAACTACAGCTCGACATCCAATGCGACTTGATCATTGAAGAAGAACTAAGTCACGTCAACTCTATCCATACCCTTGCTTCTGAGGAAAAAGAAGATGCAATGGTGATCAACAGTGCCGGGAAATATCTTATCGGTTTTGACCCACTTGATGGCTCGTCTTTAGTAGATGTCAATCTTAGTGTCGGTTCTATTTTTGGAATCTATGAAAATGATTTTACAGGTCCCAATATGGTCGCCTCTTGCTATGTCGTTTATGGTCCTCGTGTTGAGCTCGTCTTTGCATATGAAGGTATGGTAAAGCTGTATCTTCTTCAATCAGGCGAGTTTGAGTTTGTAAAAGAGATACACCTCAATGAAAAAGGCAAACTGAATGCACCAGGCGGGACACAGCAAAACTGGGAACCATATCACAAGGCAATGGTTGACGGGCTTTTCCAAGAGGGATATCGTCTACGCTATTCTGGCGGGATGGTTCCAGACCTGCACCAAATACTTCTTAAAGGTGGCGGACTGTTCTCGTATCCGGGCACTTCTGATCGTCCTGAAGGAAAATTGCGCCAGGTCTTCGAAGTGTTTCCATTCGCAATGATATTTGAGTACGCAGGCGGTGCTGCGATCGATGGGAAAGAACGTGTTTTAGAACAGATCCCTAGACATGTCCACGACACAAGCCCGTGTTTCTTCGGATCCAAATATGAGATTGAAAGAGTGAAGTCAACGTATGAGCGAGTCTAACCCGTTTGATGAACGTCTAACACGGATGATACAAGAGCTTCAGGCCTGTCAACAAAGCAAAGGTCACACCTCATGTATGAAATGTGAACATCTGATCGGATGTGAATTGCGTAAACAGTATGTCCAAGTCACCTATGAAAGTATGTCAAAGGGTGAAATTGGCGGATTTGAATTTTAAGATTAAGGAAAAACATGTCTACTACTAAAAACTATATCACTACACCTATTTATTATGTCAATGGCGAAGCGCATATTGGTCATGCCTACACGACGTTCATCGCCGATTCTATTGCTCGCCACTCTAGATTAAAGGGACAGGAGACATTTTTTCTAACAGGTACAGATGAACATGGCCAAAAGATCGAAGAGTCTGCTCAAAAATTCAACAAGCCGACGCAACAGTTTGCGGATGAGATATCCAAGACGTTTAGAGACCTTTGGGATGATTTTAATATCTCTTATGATTATTTTATCAGAACAACCGATGAAGACCATAAGACAGGTGTACAAAAAGCCTTTATGAAGATGTATGACAACGGTGACATCTATAAAGGTAACTATGAGGGACACTACTGTATCTCATGCGAGACTTTCTTCCCTGAGACTCAACTGATCGACGGTGAGTTTTGTCCGGATTGTGGCAAGCCTACTAATGTCGTAAAGGAAGAGAGTTTTTTCTTTAAACTCTCGGCATACGAAGACAAACTGTTGAAATATTATGAAGAGCATCAGGACTTTATCTTGCCTAAGTCGCGCAGAAACGAAGTGATCAACTTTGTAAAAGGCGGTCTACATGACCTTTCTATCACACGTACGACATTCAGCTGGGGTGTAAAGCTTCCACAGGAGCTTAATGACGACAAGCATGTTATGTATGTGTGGCTAGACGCTCTATTGAATTATGTAACAGCACTTGGGTATGGAAAAGACGAAAAGAATATGGACTTTTGGCCAGCAAACTTTCAAATGGTAGGAAAAGACATACTGCGTTTTCATGCCATTTACTGGCCTGCTTTTTTGATGAGTCTTGACCTGCCTCTTCCAAAGCATATTGGTGCACATGGCTGGTGGACTCGTGACGGTGAGAAGATGTCAAAGTCAAAAGGAAATGTTGTCCTTCCAAAAGAGGTGGCAGATGCGTATGGTCTTGAAAACCTTCGCTACTTCATGTTACGAGAGGTTCCGTTTGGTCAAGATGGTGATTTCTCACAAAGAGCATTTATAGATAGAATCAACTCTGACCTGAGCAATGACCTTGGAAACTTGCTAAATCGTATTATCGGAATGAGCGGTAAGTATTCTGATTTTAATATCGACAGTCAGGATGTACAGAAATATCACGAAAAAGAGTTGACTGAGATGAATGCTATCTTAGACAATCTCGAGAAGTTCCTAGATGAACTGCAGACGCATCGTTATCTTGAAGAACTGTGGAAACTCTTCTCAATAGGAAACAAAGCGATCGAAGAGCATGCTCCATGGGTAAAGATGAAGGAAGAAAAACAGGACCAGGCACTTGCGACAGTCGCTTTGGTCGCAAATATTTTGGCCAAAGCATCTGTCATGCTTAACTGTATTATGCCAAATACGACAAAGACCATATCAGAAGCTTTAGGCTTTGAGATAAACACTCAGGCATACAATGATTTTATTGTCAACAAAGATCTTTTAAAACCATTTGTTATCTCAAAAGTCCCTCCTCTCTTTCCTCGTGTTGAAGAGCCTTTATTGGAGCAGGCACCAGCGAGTGAACCTGAGCCAAAAGTCGAAGAGAAAAAAGAGGTAACGAAAGAGAAAGAAGAGGATAACCTGATCACTATTGATCAGTTCTTTCAAACATCATTGAAGATAGGCACCGTCATCGAAGCTGAAGAGGTACCAAAAAGCAAGAAGCTTCTTAAACTTCAAGTCGATGTCGGCGAAGAGAGACCACGACAAGTCGTTGCTGGTATTAGAGAGTTCTATTCAGCAGACTCGCTGATCGATACGCAGGTGTGTGTTGTTGCCAACTTAAAACCTGCAAAACTGATGGGAATGCTATCAGAGGGAATGCTTTTAGCTGCCAAAGATGACGAGGGATTATCTCTTGTGCGTCCTGAACATCAACGAAAAGTTGGCAGCTCGGTAGGATGAATCTTCAAAACCTAACCGCCTTAGTTGAGGGAAAACTCACCAATTCTCCAAGTATTACTGCCTTTGAGAATGTCAGTTTTGAGGTATCAAAAGTAAGGCGGGGGGACCTGTTTATCGCTCTTGAACACGATGACATTGAACAGGCGGTCATGAATGGTGCTTATGGTATCTTGTTTGAGAAGCCTACTCAGATCACTGACCAAGAGATTGCTTGGATCAAGGTCGCTTCCATACAGAACGCGCTTCTTCGTCTCCTGCGCTTTCATATCATAGAAAAATCACCCCAAGTCTTTTCTTGTGATCAGATATCCTTAAAACTTGCTGCTCAGGTGATTACCTCCAATGAACTTCTTGTCCTGAACAAATCAATTCAGCAACACATACAAGACCTATGGCATATCCAAGAGAAACAGTTCATCCTCTTTTGCCCGAAGCTTATCGACCCTGCTCTATTCGTTGATGCAAAATCCATAAGCAAGGTTCAAAGCCCCACGTTAAACATCGTCGAGCAGACACTTTTCGAGACATCGTTCATCTATGATGACACCTATTATGAGCGCCAGCTTTTATCCCCGTTCTTTATGCCCTATCTTGAAGGTGTATTGCAGTTTTTTAAGCAAAACAACATACGGTATCAACTAAAAGACTTTAGCCCAATAGACCACTTCAAGCCTGTTTTTACCAATGTCAACTTCCAGGTCAAGGAGTTTGGAAAAAGTGATAATGTTTTAATATTTGAGCCTGACTTTGACCTGATCAAAGAACAGATCAGTTTCTTAAAAACCCAGGCAAACTGGGCAAAGATCATCTATCTTATCCCAGCCAAGAAGGCAACAGAGATATCTGAGAATGAGAATGTCTTTTTTTACAGCTCACCTTGGGACATCATGCGCTGTCTCAAAGAAGAGAAATATCATTTTGCACTGATAGCAGAGCAAAGTCCCGATCTCTTAAACACGGATGTGTTCGAGATAAAAACCATACAGCCAAGCCTGTTTTAGGAGATTTTTATGCAGCGAAGAGATTTTATAAAAGCAGGTGCGACGATAGCAGCAGGCACGGTTGTTTTAGGGTGCAATGAAAGTGAAAGACAAGCTATCGACTACGATAAGGTCAAAAAGAAAAAGCTGGACAAAGAGCACTCAATAAACATCGGCAAAAGTAAGAAGACGAAGCTAAAGCTCGCAACTAGCTGGCCGGCACACTTTCCCATCATGGGCACTGCAGTAGAAGAGTTTGTCAACCGTGTCCACCAAGCAAGTTCAGGCTCGATTGAGATCAAACTTTATCCAAAAAACACACTTATCCCTGCCCTCGCCGTCTTTGATGCGGCAAGCAGCGGCGAGATCGACATATTTCACTCGGGCCCGTATTACTGGAAGGGTAAGAACTCTGCTTTCTCTCTTTTTAGCGGCATGCCATTTGGGATGACGGCACAAGAGATAAACTCGTGGATGCATTATGGTGGTGGATATGAATTATGGCGTGAGATGTATGCACGATATAATCTTTATCCCTTTTTAGGGGGGAATACGAACATTCAGATGGGTGGATGGTTTAGAAAGGAGATCAATTGCCTGGATGATCTTCAAGGCCTTAAGATGCGTGTTCCCGGTCTTGGAGGTGAAGTGTTTTCAACTATGGGTGTCAACCCGATATTATTGCCTGCGGGTGAGATCTACACTGCCTTGGAACGGGGAATTATTGATGCTACCGAATGGGTCGGACCGGCCCTTGACTTGAACATGGGCTTTTATAAGGTCGCTCCTTATTATTATTCAGGATGGCATGAACCCGGAAGTATACTTGAGTTGACGTTTAATCATCAAAGCTGGCAAAAGCTGCCACCGGAGCATCAGGCAATCATCGAGATGGCCTCTGAAGTGATGAACTCCAAGATGTTGTACGACTTTCAGGTGCAAAATTCCAAGGCTCTACTCAAACTTAAAGAACTCAATGTCCAACTGCGAGACTTTCCAGAGGATGTGATCATCGCTGCAAAACAAGGACTTGAGAAAGTCATCGCTGTTGAAAGCGAAAAGAACATTGATTTCAAAAAGGTTCATGAAAGCGCATCGAGTTTTCTAAAAACTTCAAAATCTTACACAAGCCTGTCCCTAAAGAATTATCTAAACATACGTTAATTATAATTAACAAAATAAACCAGTATTTTCTTGGATGTGCTTTACTATCCATTCACCAATAGATGTTATAACAGATGTAGTAATTCGTTAAGAAAGGCTTGTCATGTCAAACAAACTTATAGAACTTACAGACAGGGTTTTAAAAGAAGTGATCAAAAACGAAGTCATCTTACCTTCGACATATAAAGAGCACTTTGAAAACAATGCAAGAGAGATGCAGATCGACCTTGACTATGAGAAGATGGTTGAAGAGGCGGCAAACAACCGACTTGAGGAAGCAAATGAAATCGCTGAAAAAGCATTTTGTAATTTTGAGATCTTGCAAAAAACAACTCAGGATGCACAAGATGCCATCATCGGTCAGGACCTAATCAAGCTAGCCAAAGTCTCTACAGAAATAAGCCAATTGAAAAATGAGATGAATAATATTAAGGCTCAGCTTTTCACAGATTCTTTGACAAAGGTTCACAATAGAAAATGGCTTTCAGAATACCTCTTAGACGATAACGACTTTGCGCAGGATGGGATACTTGTGTTTATCGATCTGGATAATCTTAAAGTCATCAATGACAATCATGGGCACATCATCGGAGACAAAGTCCTGCAATACCTGGCTTCTTTTTTAAAAACGAGTTTGAAAGACATGCAAGTCATACGTTATGCCGGAGATGAGTTTCTTGTCATCTCAAAAGATGAACATATGGAAGACGTTTATATGAGAATAAAGGAGCTTAGAGAAGAGCTTTTAGGTAAAAAACTAAAAGCTTCAAATGGTGAACTATTATACCTCTCATTCTCTTTTGGAGTGACACGATTTGTACCTGGGTCCAATTTCAGAGAAGTATTAGAGATGGCAGACGCTCTGATGCATGAGAACAAAAGACAGAAAAAGGTTTCTTAAAATATCTTATACCTTAATATGCCAAGGTTCAAAACGAACACCAAAGGGGTTGCCCTGTGGATAACGGATGGAGATGTACCCGAGTTTCTGTAAGGACCTGTACTCACTTGTTTCCGCAAAACTAGATGTAAAGTTCTTATAGCCAAATCCTATCTTGCCAACATCAAAATCACTCACGCCATGAAAAGAGTAACCAGGGGGTGCCAACGAGTGCGCTGCTTTTGAGTAGTTTCCATCCAGAGTGTTGGCTTTGTATAAAAAGAGATCTAATTGTTTGACTACAGAGCGTACACCCGATGTAAGGATGATCGAAGGCCCTACCTCTTTTTTTAAGAGCTCGTACAACTTGTGGGGCTCACCTTTATATAAGTAGTGGCCGGTATGAGGTATTTTTATGGTCTCACGCTTCGAGATCTTGTCGGTGAGGTTGTTAGTGACTTTTTCTCCGTAAAAGCCATATTCTGAGGCTTCGGTATGAAAGATCTTTTCGATATAGTCTAATTCATTTTTACTAAAAGCACCAACTTTTCCGTGATTTTTTGCAATTCCAAGTAAATGGTCAAAGCTCATGAGATTGAAGTTTCCATAGCCAACCAGCTTTTGGGTCTGTTTGAGTTTTAATGAAATCGTTTTAAGTAGCAATTTTTCTTCTTCAAGGGCCAGGACAGGTTTTTTATCAATGATCTTATCAGCAAACTTTTTACATTGACTGCGTTCAAGTGCAAGATTATCCTGTATAAACCTGTCTAAATTCGGCTCAGGCATCGCCATTAACGTGTGCGTAGAACCTATAATGACAGAAGATGTACTTAATTTAAAAAACTCTCTACGATTCAATCTCTAACCTCAAAATATCCTGCTACAATTGCACGAATTATAGCATAACTCTATCTGGTATCGATATTGCTTATAACTTAATTATATTCACCAATGAGATCTCTATGAAACATCTATTATTATTTATCATCGCAACCAATATTTTTGCCTCATTCCACAACATGCGAATCCTTGACAAAAAGACCCTGCTCCCAATAAAAGGCGCTTTAATAAGTGATCAAAACGATACGGTAAGAAGCGATATCAAAGGTCAGGCTTCTTTAGCATCTTTGAATGACACCTTGCACATCAGAGCACATGGATATAAGCAGCAGAGCATACATTCCAATACGAGTACGGTCTTACTGGAGCCCTTTCTTCCCAAGGCTCTTTATGTCTCTTTTTGGGCAGCCGGTTCAAAAAAATACATGAAACGTATTTTAAGGCTTGCAAAAGATACAGAGATAAACACCGTGATCATAGATGTCAAAAACGAATACGGCGACCTCTCGTATAAGACTGATGTAAAACTTGCCGGAAAGATAGGGGCACATGACAATCGTAGGATTTTTAATATCAAACGCTTTGTCAAAGAGTTAAAAGATGAAGGCCTTTATGTCATAGGGAGGGTTGTCGTCTTTAAAGATGAGCGGCTTGCCAGCAGTAGAAAGGCTTTTGCCCTTAAGAAACTCGACGGTGAGATCTGGAGGAACAGAGAAAAACTCGCGTGGGTGGATCCTTTTGAGAGCAAAGTGCATGAATATGTCGCCGCTATCGCTGCTGATGCTGCTTCACAAGGATTTGATGAGATCAATTTTGATTATGTCCGGTTTCCCTTAAAAAAAGACCTTGTCTATCAAAAAGAGTCGACTCAAAAAAACAGGGTGGATGCCATTGCCGGTTTTTTACAAATTGCGAACAAAGCCTTGCAGCCCTATAACGTTTATACCTCTGTTGACACGTATGGCTATGTGTGTTGGAACAGCAGTGATACGGGTATAGGCCATACCATACAGAGCCTTTCACAACACAGCGACTACATTGCTCCGATGCTGTACCCTTCTGGATTTGGACCAGGCATATTGGGCTACAGTGACCCCACAGACCATCCTTATGAGATCATCAATGGCAGCATTAATGAAGCGATGAAAAAAGCGGATATCTCTGCTAAACGCTTTAGGCCTTGGCTACAGTCTTTTAAGGATTACGGATTCGATCGAAAGTTCTTTCGATCAAAAGAGGTGTCGGCACAGATTAAGGGTGCAGAAAATGCTTCGTGCAGTGGATGGATGCTATGGAATCCTTCAAGTAGATTCAGTGAAAAAGGGCTGCAGGATGTGACTTCCATCTATCCTGTATTGCCAAAATTGAACAACGCCATCAAACCTACCTTCTGTTTTAGGCAAGAAGAGATCGGCTACATCCCCTAGATCAGTTCATGAACTTTGATGAAAGCGCATTGATATTGTGTTCAATATCAACGTAATCCGGTACATATGCTTCGACCAATGCATAAAACTTTTTTGAATGATTAAGGTGCTGCAAATGTGCCAACTCATGTACGATAATGTAATCTATCATCTTATGACTTAGCTTCATCATATAGGGATTAAAGGTCACAACCCCTTTTGAACTGCAGCTTCCCCATTGTTTTTTAGCACATCGAAATCGTAATGCCGATGGGGTGAGTCCCATTATGTCCTTCCAATGATCGAGGCGAGAAGAAACATACTCTTTTGCTCTGGCCTTGTAGAAATCATCACTATGCTTCTTTGCCTTGGCTGGGTTGATATAGACGCTGTCCTCATTTATCTTTAGAGATGTCTCATGATGTTTGATTTTGTATCTGTTCGAAAGATAATAAAAGCAGGTTCCCTCAGCGAAAGGAGTGTGTAAATGAGCGTTCCTGTGAAGGATCCACTCTTTTTGCTCATGCAAGAAGGCTTGAACTCTTTTGTACGAAACCTTCGAAGAGCTGATACGTATCTCATTGTGCTTTTCAACACGTAATACAATGCGTTTCATGTTCTTGCGTATTATGTGTTTGACTTCAAAATGCACATCATCAAGAACGATGCTTTTGATGTCTTTAGAATAAGAGAAGGGATCAAGCATAGATAATCGGATCAACCACACCTGCTTGCTTGAACCCATTGAGACGAAGACGGCAACTGTCACAAACACCGCAAGCCCTGTCCTCACTTTGGTAACAGCTCCATGTCAGATCTAATGCCACCCTTCTAGAAACAGATTCTTGGACGATCTGAGACTTCTTCAGATGGACCAAAGGCAT
>JBFEXN010000032.1:0-13108 GCA_041562655.1 Sulfurimonadaceae bacterium | reverse complement strand
GTATCAACTATGCCCAAGGATATCACTTGGGAGAACCTCTTCCTGATCTTGTGTAACCGTACGAGAAATATAAAAATATAAAGTTAGACAGTACTAGCTATGATGTATTAAATCAAGGATAAGAAGAATGAGTCAGAAACATTTTGAGGTATTGATCGTGGGTGCGGGTATCTCGGGGGCAGCCTTAGCGTATGAGTTGGCAAGGTACACAGATATTACATCCATCGGTGTGATTGAGAAATACGAAGACGTCGCCACATTGAACAGTTCGGGTACATCCAATTCACAGACGATCCACGTTGGTGACATCGAGACAAACTATACACTTGAAAAGGCGGCCGTCACAAAAAGAACGGCCAAGATGGTAGAGAAGTATTGTCTTCAGTATCATTATCAAAACGAGATAATATTTTCTCATCAAAAGATGGCTCTTGGTGTAGGGGAAAAAGAAGTTGAGTTCTTGTTGCACAGATTTGAAGAGTTCTCAAAACTGTTTCCTTATCTAGAAGTTTGGGACAAAGACAGGTTAAAAGAGCTGGAACCGCGTGTCGTTCTGGATGAAAACGGAAAAGAGAGAGAAGAACAGATCGTTGGGATCGGTGCACGAGATCAATGGACGACTGTGGACTTTGGAAAAATGGCAAAGTCACTGCTTGAGAACGCCAAGGCACAAGAGGGAAAGCGAGTAGAAGTTATCTTCAACTCACAAGTAACGGATATACAAAAAGGTGAAAAGGGTCATATACTCAACTGTTCGGGTGAGAAGTACAGTGCAGATTTCGTTGTTGTCAACGCTGGTGCTCACAGTCTTTTCTTAGCTCATCAGATGGGATATGGACATAATCTCGGGTGTCTTCCTATCGCAGGCAGCTTTTATATGACAAATGAGAAGATGTTAAACGGCAAGGTCTATATGATTCAAAATCCGAAACTTCCTTTTGCTGCTCTCCACGGTGATCCGGATGTTTTGGCCGGTGAGAATACACGTTTTGGGCCGACAGCCTTGGTCCTGCCTAAGTTAGAACGTTATAAAAGCGGTACGTATATGGATTTTTGGAAGACACTACGTTTTGACAAGAATATCGCAATCGCCTTGTGGAAACTTTTGAAAGAGAGTGATATACGCTCCTATATCTTTAGAAACTTTCTTTTTGAGATCCCTGTGTTAAACAAGTATCTCTTCTTGAAAGATGCACGCAAGATTGTCCCTTCTTTGCAACTTGATGAGTTTAGATATGCGAATGGTTTTGGTGGGGTTAGACCCCAGGTCCTGAACAAGGATGAACAAAAGCTCATGTTAGGTGAGGCATCGATAAACCCGGGCGAAGGGATAATCTTCAATATGACACCATCTCCGGGCGCAACTTCATGTTTGGGAAATGCCGAGAGAGACCTTCGGTACGTGGTCGACTTTCTCGGCAAGAAGTTTGATGAGGAGCTTTTCAACGATGAGCTTACTGAAGGGGAGTACTGTGTGCTTCCTGAACCGCTAGAATCTCAAAAAGCCCGCGTTAATCTTATCCGTGCGGAGATCGCAAGAACGCACGAAAAATTCCATGAGGCGTATACACAAGAAAGCTAGATGGCCGAGGCCATCAGTTGATTGACGGTTACGATGATCTCCTGTAGCCCCTTCTTCTCATAATTATCAAATTCTTGCAGTTGTCGACGTGTGCCTGCAAATGATTCATTCTCATTCGAGATAAACGAGTTGAAGGCGTCTTCTGCACTTTCATCTACACGTTGAAAGCTCAATATCTTATGCGTATAATGTACTACGATAAAGTCAATGAACTGAAGCATCTGACGTTTTAGGACCCTATCGCTGTCGATTATCACCGGGACTTCGTCCAAGACGGAAAGAAGTTCGATGATCCTGAACTCACTAACGACCATATAAAAAAGTGTGGCAACATCATTAAAATTGTGCTGAGTACTCTCTTTTATACTAATGGCAGCGACCGCGAACCTTAGGTATTCAATGTGAGAGAAGAAGCTGTTGAAGCTTGTATTCCCAGGGATTATCTCTTTGTGTTTCACGCCATTTATCTTGTCAAGCATTTTGAACAGTTCTTCTCTGTTTTCTAGGATATGGCTCGCATCGATCTGGTTTTTGTTGAGATATTTGATCATCCATTTGACACTAAAGTTTAGTGTACGCGCCACTTCGGAGAGTAACTCATATTGCTGTTCGCTCGGCATGATATAGTCTTGTCTGAATATCTCATATCGAATGTCATTTGTGTCAAAGAGGTCATTACATATGAGATAGGACTTGATCTTGTTGATGAACTTCTCTTCTCCGACACGCTCGTAATCGCTGATAAAGCTTATTCCTTGGTGATTGATGACCCTGTCGGCTATGATAGTCGCTATCAGCACACGTTTAAGAGGGTGTTGCGAGATCTCATGCTCGTAGATCCCAACGAAAGACTTTGGAAAATACTTATACAGATATCCCAACGCAAAGCTTTCATCGACCAGTGTCGATCTTAGTAGGACATCTTTGACAAAGATCTTTGCATAGGAGAGCATTGAGGCTAATATGGGACGTACAATAGCCCCTTCTTTGTTCAACATCGCGTTGATATTGTCGTCTTTTGGGATTTGAAAGTCTTTGCGTTTGAAAACAGGGATATGCTGCTCGATGATTCTGAGTGCCTCAAGGAAGTCTTTGATATAGATGCGACTCAACTGTTCATCTCGAGAGAGTGCAAGACTTTGATTATAGTTGTCCCAGAGTACAAGGTTGACGACTTGTTCGGTCAGACTGGCAAGGGTCTTATGACGTTCTTCTTCACTCAAAAGTCCTTTACTCTCGATGGTGTTAAGAAGGATCTTTAAGTTGACTTCGTGGTCTGAGATATTGACACCAGCAGAGTTGTCAATGCCATCTAGGTTGATGCGACCGCCTGCTAGAGCATATTCGATGCGAGCACGTTGTGTCAAGCCAAGATTCCCACCTTCACACACACAATAGGCCTTGATCTCGTTAGCGTCGATACGGACGCTCTCATTTTGTTTATCACCGATGTCAAGATCGCTCTCATCAGAGCTTTTGACATAGGTCCCTACGCCGCCGTTAAAGAGCATGTCTACTTTCATGCACAGAAGTTTTCTAGCAAGCTCTTCACCACTGAGCTCTTTACGCGTCGTGTTGATCATCTTTTTTATCTCCGCAGAGAGTTCTATCGATTTATCAGAGCGTAGGAAAACACCACCTCCCTTGGAGATCAGGGCTTTGTTATAAGCACTCCAGCTTCCATCTTTGGACATGAAAAGACGTTGTCTCTCCTCATAGGCAGTCATAGGGATAGGGTCAGGATCGACAAAAATCTCTTTATGACTGATGGCTGCAAGAAGCTTAAAGGCTTTGGACTCTATCATCCCGTTTCCAAAGACATCGCCATTCATCGAACCAAGGCCGACGATACTAATAGGATCTTTATAAAAATCAACACCCTTCTCGATGAAGAAACGCTGGGTAGAGATTATCGCACCTTTAGCGGTAATCCCAAGGTCTTTGTGACCGAATCCGTGTGAACCACCACTGGCAAATGCATCTTTGAGCCAGAAATTGCGCTCGATTGAGATACTGTTTGCAACGTCACTCATCTGCGCGGTACCCTTATCGGCTGCTACGACAAAATAGGTGTCATCCTCATCGTAGGCGATGATCTCTTTGTGTTTGACGACTTTGCCATCGATGACGTTATCGACCATATCAAGAAGATTATGGATAAACTTCGTGTATATCTCCTGAAAATACTCTTTGGAGATCTCGGCTTTGTCCTTACGGATGATAAAACCGCCCTTCGCACCATCGGGAACGATGATAGAGTTTTTTCCTTCTTGGGTGATCATCAGGGATTTGATCTCTGTACGATAATCCTCATGGCGCTCACTCCATCGCAAACCGCCTCGACTGATCTTACTCATACGCAGGTGCAGACCACTGAACTCAGGATGATAGACAAAGATCTCAAGTTTCGGCTGGATCCCTTTAAGGTGCTCGCTAAAAAGTTCCGTATGTATCTTAACCGCAATACTCTCTTGGGTAAAAAAATAGTTGGTACGCAGAAGTGATTGCAGGAGGGTATAGGTAAGCTTTAATATTCTGTCTTCTAAGATATTGGGGACATCTTTGATCTTGTCTTCGATCTCCTGTACCAGTGTCTTCAGTTTTGCCTCGCGCTGTTTTATAGAAGGGTCAAATTTCACGATGAAATAGCTGAGGAAAAGGTCGGTGATACTATGATGATTGTTAAGTGTTTGAATGATGATATTCGCATTGAGACTCAAAACAGCCTGATCAAGGTATTCGATGATAGTACGCATAAGCATTATCTGCCGAAGTGAAAAGTTTTCAAGATATACCAGAGTGTACAGTCGGCATTTATTGTAACTCTTTCCTAACAAGGCAAGGCTGATGATGTTCTCTATATTTTCTTGGGATGCAGCAAGTTTGCCAAGATGTTCGATGTCAAGGTTAAAACGATTGACATGAACGGTTTGCTTGTCTTTGGGGATAGAATAGGTGACTTCATCGATGATCGTAAATCCAAAGTCATGTAAAACAGGCGTGATAGAAGAGAGGTAGATTGGTTGTAAGGAATATATTTTTACTGAAACATTGTCTGCATCGATGAAAATCTTTGTGACAATCTCCTCTTTGTGAATACGCTTGAAAAGCTCAGCTGTTATTTTAAGGTCATCGGGTCGTAAAAGTTGTGAACATACTGAATTAAAGTCGGAAGTTTCAGGCATGAATGCTCCAATGAAAATGTGTGTTAGTACTTATTCTAGGGTAGTTTTTCTTAGTGGTATGTTAAAGTGATTGTTATTATCAGAGGGTGTCACTCATTCGTAAAAAACGCTTGAGAGACAGCATAGCACGACGGTCTATCTTATATTCGATCAACTTGAGATAGTCTAAGATATCATTCTGCTTGATCTCTGTTCGTTCTGATGCCTTCTTGAGAAGATAGTAGGGTATTTTTTGTGAGGAAGCAAGAAAGTCTCTGGAGAGTTTTTGATACGTCTTATTTTTTCCATGATAGCACAAACGCGCGAAGACAAAAGGAAGTTTTTGCTGTTCATACCAGACTTTTGCCAGATCAATAGCATCGTCATCCTCATTAAGAAAATGTCGTAATGCCTTATCCCCGATGATGACTTCTCCTTCGAGTTTAAGTACTTTTGCCAAGACATTGGAGGTGGCTGATTCGCTGTCACTTTTTGCTTTTCCCGGAAGCAGAAGAACACTGTTGACCTCTTTTCGAGCCAAAATGCCAAGATTGACGCATTTGCATCTTTTAGAGGCGATACTTGAGATAAATGCGGCATCGACCCTTCGTGCTTTAAAAGCTCTGTTGATCTGCGAAGGAACGCCCCGTTTGTAGTGTAGGGAATGTCGTTGTTGGGAGCTTCTTACATATCTTTTCATAAAGACGTGGAATGGTAAGAGGTTGAGGTACTCAATTTTTCCGAAAATCATGCCGGTATTATAGCTGAAATAAGGAAGAAACTTTCTATTTACAAGGCTCTTTTTTCAGTCAAAAGTGCCCGATAAGAATATGGTTCTTTGAGCTTTGGAAAGATTGTATGGGAGTGTATTGATGCCTTGTGGTTTAGATAAAGGTCTTTTTTGATGTGTTTATTAATGATTTTATATAGCTAAAGCTTCTAATATTGATTTAGCTATAATTGCAACATTAATAATAAGGTCATTGAAAAATCATGCCTTTGAAAATGGAGTCTTATTGTGGTAACAATTGAATTTTTAGGACCAATACAAAAAGAAAACATCTCTTTGAAAGCTTCATCTCTTAATGAGGTGGCTCAGCATCTAAGTGAAGATGCCGAGTTGAAGAGCTGGTTAGATAGCTGTGCAGTCGCTGTAAATGATACGATGGTGATGGATTTGAACACAGAACTTAAGAGTGGGGACCGCGTCTCTTTACTTCCACCGGTGTGTGGTGGTTGATGCTAGAGTTATACGATGGACCGGTACCTGTTGAAGAGACACTGGCGCGCTGGTACAAAGAAGAAGAGAACAGCAATTATGGTGCGTTCATCCCTTTCATAGGGACAATTCGTGATGAAGACGGGATATCAGGATTGAGTTTTGATATTTATGAACCTATATTAGAGTCGTGGTATGACGCCTGGGTCTCAAAAGCAAAACAGTCAGGTGCAATCTTGAAGATGGCCCATTCTCGCGGTGATGTCCCTCTTCATCAATCTTCTTATATAGCAGCCGTATTTTCGCCAAAGCGCCGTGTAGCGTTAGAGATGATCGACGAGTTTGTCGAGGACTTTAAGGCGAGTGCTCCTATCTGGAAGTATGATCTTATTGATGGGAAACGCGTCTATGCAAAAGATCGTTCGACTGCAATAGCAGGCAGCGGTATATTAAAGGTGAACAAGTGATCTCATACGAAGAATCGATGACTCAGCTTTTTGAAGTTGAGGTTAAAAACACAGCAGTTGAGAGACTCTTTTTATCAGATGCACTTGGGCGTATTCTGGCAGAAGACATTATCGCGCAGGAGAGCTCGCCGCTGTATCCGACATCGGCCATGGATGGTTATGCCATCATGGCAGAAGATCAGCAGATGGGTAAGATCCAGGTTCTTGGCGACAACCCTGCGGGAGCGGAGCATATCGCGGAAGTCACTCCAGGCTTCTGTATCAAGACATTTACGGGTTCATTGATGCCTGCAGGCGCGGATACACTGATACCTATAGAAAATGTCACTTTTGAAGACGGTGTTATCGTCATCAATGAAGAAGTGCCTCAAGGGTTTAGTGTAAGGCCGGTAGGTGAGAACTTTCGTGAAGGCGATGTCCTTGTCAGAAAGGGAACGAAACTTGGATATGCTGAGATCGGAGTGCTGGCAAGTCTGAA
Source organism: Sulfurimonadaceae bacterium (assembly GCA_041562655.1). Classification (GTDB taxonomy): domain Bacteria; phylum Campylobacterota; class Campylobacteria; order Campylobacterales; family Sulfurimonadaceae. The sequence goes on along the minus strand of JBFEXN010000032.1, from coordinate 6,198 downwards.
CCTTGTGATGGCTCCCGTCTTTATCAAGCCTCGTGTCGCTGTTCTTTCAACAGGATCTGAGATCTTGGACCTGGGCGAGACAGCAACACATGCATCGCAAATCCGTTCATCCAACAATTATACCTTGGCCGCTCTGGCGGAACAATCGGGTGCCTCGGCTGTTCAGCTGGGAATTGTCAAAGATGATGAGGCCTCTATCACACAAGCATTTGAAAATGCTTTGGCTTCGGCTGATATCATTGTGACAACAGGTGGTGTGAGCGTCGGTGACTATGACTTTGTCAAGGATATTATCCCTCGCCTTGGAGCTGAAGTGATCTACAAGGGTGTTAGGATCAAACCGGGTCAGCACATTATGTTGGCTAAAAAAGATGATAAGTTTATCCTCGGATTACCGGGATTTGCGTTTTCATCTACCGTGACGTTCATGCTCTATGCCATTCCTATCATCCGTCGTATGCTTGCACAAGAGGCCAAGCTTGAACAGGTCGAAGCAGTACTGATGCAAGACTTTAACAAACGTGCCAAGAAGACAGAATTCTCACCATGTAACTTGGTGTATGCTAACGGGCGTTATGAGGTTGATTTTGATGGAAAAAAAGTCGGTTCTTCTGCTATCTTGACGAACATGCTCGGACCTTGTGCCCTTGCTGTGACAGGCGAGAACAGCGGCTCACTTAAAAAGGGGGAGAAGATTGATGTCATCAATCTTCTAAGTCTTTAGTACTCTTCTTAGCTCTGCTTTTGGCAGAGCCTATACTTTTATTGATCATTATGATTTAAAAACAGTGGGGATACAAGAGAAGACTTGCCAAAAAATGTTCTTGGCAAGGGGAAGAGTATTACAACGCTATCTTAGCCTTTAGTGTCTCTTCGTCTATCTCATCTTTACGGTATTTGATCACCACAAGCTCTTCCGTCTCATTGATATACCATTCCGCGATCGCATCGTGTTCCAAGGCTTCAAGCTTCGCCATATCAACACCTTTAACCGGAGTGTAAACGTGTGCATGTTTGATCGGATTTGATAGCTTCATCGCTGTCCATATCAACCACAGAACACCGACAGCGGCAAGACTTAGACCAAGTGTCTCGCGATCGGCAAGGTCCAGCATCAGACCGGCAAAGGTACCACCGATAAAGGTCATCAGGTAAGCAGCAGTGTTGGAGATACCAAGGGCCGTACCTTTTTGGTGAACCTTGGCGTATTTAGAGATGATAGATTGAACCAGTGGCTCCATCATGTTAAAACCGATAAAGAAGCTGACAACACCCACGATAAAGAGGGTAGGTGAAGTCGTAAGACCCATCAATAAAAATGCCGTGATGAACAGGACAATGGAGACTAAAAAGATCTGCTTTGCCTTATTGTGCTTTTCACCAAATACGGCAGCTGGTCCCATCGCGATAAGACCAAAGACCATGGCTGGAAGGTAGACCATCCACAGTTCAGATTTCTCCCAGGCAAAACCGCCATTCTCAACCGAGCCCGTCATGATAAGAGGAATAAGGACAAAGGCAATCGTCATCAGGCCTTTTTGCATACCATTAAGGATGAACATACCAAAGAGGTTATTATCCTTGAAAATGTCTTTTGTCTTGATCTTGTTATGGTAGAGGTGATGAATACGCGGTGGAGTCGGCACTTTCACGAAGACTAGGACAATGGCAAAAACAGCCATACCCGCCGTGATCCAAAACAAAGAGGCGACACCGTATGAGGCACCAAGAACAGGCCCCAGTCCCATAGCCAAAGCAAAACTAAGGGCGATCGAACCACCCATCATTGCCATTGCCTTACCACGTGACTCTTCCGGTACCAGATCGGATATCATCGCAGGGATGACAGAACCGATAGCGCCGGCACCTTGAAGAAAACGACCAAGCATCAAAATCCAGATATCTTCACTGACGGCACATAGGATCGACCCGGCCAAAAAGACAAGAAGCCCAAAGACAAGTGTCGGCTTACGTCCGATCTTATCACTGATACTTCCAAAAGGAACTTGAAACACCGCCTGTGTCAATGCATATCCACCGACAATAATACCGACCAGAAGTGCCGTCGCACCTTCCATGCTCATTGCATAGACGGATAAAATCGGCAGAACTAAAAAGAGACCCAAAAAACGCAATGCCAGGATTGCAGAGAGTGGCCAAATCGTTTTAAACATATAAATAACCTACCTTTGATAGAATACGGCATTATAATAGAAAGATTTTAAGGTAACTTAATGAAATTAGTACTAGCAACATCCAATAAGGGTAAGGTAAGAGAGATTACCGCCATGTACAGTGACTTTGAAGTCATCCCTTATAGTGATTTGATCGAAGCATTCGAGATCGTCGAAGACGAACCTGATTTTAAAGGCAATGCGCTTATTAAGGCAAGAGCCGTTTATAAGGCATTGGGAGATGAAGAGGCTATTGTCTTCTCGGACGACAGCGGTATCAGTGTGGATGCTTTAGATGGCGAACCTGGAGTGCTTTCTGCGAGGTATGGCGGCCCGGATGCGAGTGACAAAGATAACCTTTATAAGTTGATGAATGCAGTCAAAGAGAAAGGCGTGAAATCGTCGCCTGCTTTTTATACGGCGGCGATTGCGATCGTCTCAAAAGAGGGGGAGTACACAACGCATGGTTGGATGTATGGGGATGTGATAACAGAACCTAGAGGTGAGGGTGGTTTTGGATATGATCCGTGTTTTATTCCTAAGGGATACGATAAGACACTGGGAGAGTTGGATGATACGATTAAGTCGAAACTGTCACATCGCTCACAGGCATTGGCAAATGCGAAACCGGTACTACATGTAATCAGGATGATGAGAGAGAAGTAGTCTTGTAAAGGGCAGGCCCTTTACGATAGTTTATAAAACTTTTTTGCTGAACGTGTAAAAAAGAGATTCAAGTGATTGAGAAATACGTTCAAGCGTATTAAGTGCTTTTAATGGCATCTTTAATCCTTACTACGGGCTTTATTTATTAAAGAAATCTCGCTTGGCGAGCACTTTAGTTTTTCTGAGCTACCCGCAGAGATAAAAGCAAATAGTATTCCATCTAAGCAATATTGTCCATCACGGTTTTTTATCTTAAAGTTCGACCCCAAACAGTCCGAACAGTACACCTGAAGCTATTAGGTAGATCCCAAATGGGGTGAAATTGTACTTGGACACAAGGGCTAAAAAACTTTTGACCGCCGCCCATCCGACGATGAAAGAGACAACAAACCCGATCAGGATCAAAAAGATGTTGTCAAATGAGAGTGAAGCATATTCTTTGAGAAAGGTGTATCCGGAGGCGGCCGTCATGGTCGGGATCGCCAATAGAAAGGAGAAGCTCATAGCTGTCTCACGCTTCATGCCTAGAAGCATCCCTCCAAGTATGGTACTTCCTGAGCGCGATACTCCGGGAATAAGCGACAGGGCCTGGATAAACCCGATAGAGATGGCTTGTTTGTATGACACGTGCTTCAGTTCCTCTGTGGAATGCTCTTTTTTTGAATATAAGAATTCGACCACCAAGAAGAAGATACCTGTTGCGATCATCCACAGGACAATACTATTAGAAGAGAACATCTCCTCTATCTGATGATGAAACAAGAAGCCTATGGCGCCGGTGGGAATGAACGAGGCGATGAGCTTTTTCCAGATATCGAGACTTTGAAACAGTGTATGATAATAGATGATCATAATTGAAAAGATAGGAGCGATCTGAATAATGATGTTGAATGAGTTTATAAAATCGTTTTGAGGAAGATCCATCATCTGTGAAGTCAAGGCAATATGTGCCGTTGATGAGACGGGCAAGAACTCCGTTACCCCTTCGACAATACCTAAAATCACCGCTTCATAAAGTGTCATACTGCTCCTTTGTTTGAAAGGTAAAAGGATAACTTAAAATTGGTTAATTGTTCCAATGTAAGCTTTAGCATGTAATTTTTGATTTCCTTTGAAGCGTATAAGGTCTTTAGAGGTATCCTTTAGATATAATTGCGCCCGTATGTTTAAAAAATGGGTTGAGAACCTCTGTTTTAAACATATTGAATTATTTAAAGGAAGCACATGCTACTTTTTACTCCGGGGCCTACCCCAGTACCAGAATCAATCCGTTTAGCGATGGCGGAGCCTACACTTCATCACCGCACACCGGAATTTGAAGCGATCTTCGAAGAGACAAGAAAAGAGCTCTTTAAGTTGTTTAAGACGGATGAGGTCGTGATGCTTGCGACCAGTGGAACAGGTGCGATGGAAGCTGCTGTGATCAATCTTTGTCACAACACACTTCTAAATGTCAATGCCGGAAAATTCGGTGAGCGTTTTGGCAAGATCGCTCAGGCAAACGGACTACAGAGTGTAGAGCTGAAATATGAGTGGAACACACCGACAAGTGTAGAAGACGTTCTTGAAGCGCTGGAAAAGAATCCTTCTGTTGATGCGATTGCCGTACAGATATCTGAATCTGCCGGCGGTCTTCGCCATCCGGTTGAAGCTATAGCAGAGGCGGTGAAAAAGGTTCGTCCTGAGGTGATGATCATCGCAGACGGGATAACAGCTATCGGTGTTGAAGAGATCGATGTCACCAATATCGATGCGGTGCTTGCAGGAAGCCAAAAAGCTTTGATGCTTCCTCCTGGTCTTGCTATCCTTGGTCTGAGCAATGCTGGTATTGAAAAGATCGGTGCAGGTAAAGGGTATTATCTTAATCTTGCATCTGAGATCAAAAAGCAAAGACAAAACACAACGGCTTATACCGCAGCAACGACATTGACTATCGGTTTGAATGCGATACTAAAAGAGATCGATGCTGATGGTGGATTGGATAAGCTTTATAAAGAGACAGCTGCACGCGCTGCTGCAACACAAGGGGCTTTGGTGGCTCTTGGTCTACATATCTATCCGGCAAGCCCTGCAAAATCGATGACAACGATCGATGATGAACATGCTTCTGAGATAAGAAACATTTTGAAAAATGATTATGAGGTCAATGTAGCCGGTGGTCAAGATGATCTTAAAGGTAAGATCTTTCGTATCAACCAGATGGGACTTATCAAGCCGTATGAGTCTTCATGGGTTGTCAACGCGGTTGAGCTTGCTCTAGCTAAGCTTGGTAGACGTGCCTATGACGGAACGGCGAACAAAGTGTTTAATGAACTTTATTTTAAAGCATTGGAAAACTAACTTATGATGTTAGAACACGAGATACCTACCGGGACAAAACTCTATTTTGGCAAGACGGCTAAGATCAAACGTGAGATCGAGGCGACTGCAAGTGATGTCCTTTATACTGCCGGATATGAAGAATTGATCACACCTCTGTTCTCGTATCATCAGCACCTGAGCATTGCAGATGAGAAAGAACTGATCCGTGTGAACGATACGCAAAACTATCAGTTGACACTTAGAGCCGACTCGACGATTGACGTTGTCCGTCTTCTGGATAAGCGTTTAGGCCGAAATACGACACATCAAAAATGGTTTTATATCCAACCGATTTATATGTATCCGTCCAAAGAGATCTATCAGATAGGCGCAGAATACATCGGGGAGAAGAACCTCTCTTCAGTGCTTCAGTCTGCCATAGACATTGTTAATGCGCTTGATATTAAGCCGCTTTTACAGATCTCAAATATCCGTATCCCACAGCTTATCTCTAAGGAACTGGGTATCGATCTGGAAGACTTTAAGCACATCAATATCCAAAAACTTCTTGATCATCAGGTCTCTTGGTTGAAAGATATTATCTATCTTGAGAGACTTGAAGACATTGATGCGGTGATCGAAGTCGTTCCTGACGTTATCAAGCATGAGCTCAAACGTATGAAAGAACTGGCGCAGAACATCAAGTATGATAATTTTGTCCTTGCTCCTTTATATTACGCGAAGATGCTTTATTATGATGAACTGTATTTCCGTATGATAGAGAAAAATGACGTATTCGCCCGTGGCGGACGTTATGTAAATGATGAAGTGACATCGGTAGGGTTCGCACTTTACACCGATAAAATAATAGAAAAACTAGAAGGTAAAAAGTAATGAAAGCAGATTTAATCGTTGGTATTCAATGGGGTGATGAGGGAAAAGGAAAGATCGTCGATCTTCTTGCACAAGAGTTTGATGCAGTGGCACGTTACCAGGGTGGTCATAATGCAGGCCATACGATCTGGGTTGACGGGACAAAATATGCACTTCACCTTAT
>JBFEXN010000031.1:0-13124 GCA_041562655.1 Sulfurimonadaceae bacterium | reverse complement strand
GTCGAGACTTGGCCTTGCTTTTACAAAGGTGATGGGTGATAGTGATCGTCATGACTCTTTGGTGCTGCCATGGGATGGTACCCCATTATACACGAATATGATCACGTCAAACGATCTGTTTCAGTCCAATTACGGCAATGCGTTGAACGCTGACAGTGTCTATATCGGCGGTTCGGCAGGTATCAAGTTGGCATACACGCAGGGCTACGATTTCACAGGTGTCAAAGGTTTTAAAACAAACCTTTCCTACCTGAACGTCGACAACAACAAGTTTGCTCACAACCAGCGTGATATCAACGCTGTGATTTCATACGCAACAGGTGATTTTTCCTTAGCCTTAAAAGGGATTTGGGTAAGATATAACACATCGGCTTTGGCAACAGGAACGGTTGCTCAAGATGACAAACTGACACAATGTCGCGTCATCGCAAATTACAAATTCTAACCAAAGGAACACAGATGAAAAAAACAGTATTAGCATTGGGTACAGCAGCACTTCTATCAGTGGGGGCAATGGCTTCGGATCACGGTGAAAAACATTGGGACTATGCAGAAAACGGACCGGCACACTGGGAAGAGTTCTCTAAGACTTGTGGTACGGGTCATCATCAGTCTCCGATCAATATCGTACCGGGTAAGACGGTCTCTATGAATCATCAGTATGATCTTCATATGAGTGAAGATGTTCATACGACAGCCAAGGTAATCGACAATGGACACTCTATTAAAGTCACGCCAAAAGTCGGAGGCAAACTGGAACTTCATGGGGAGACGTTTCAGCTTCTTCAATGGCATTTTCACGGGAAGAGTGAGCATACTGTAGACGGGAAGCGCTATGACATGGTCGCACACCTTGTTCATCAAAACCCAAAGACTAAACAGCTTGCTGTCGTCGCTGTATTTTTTGAAGAAGGAAAAAACAATCCTGCCTTAGACAATATCATTGGCGGTATTGACAAAGAGATCCGCATCGATCCTCAAGATATCCTTCCTGATGATACAGCGCACTATTATCACTACATCGGTTCGTTGACGACGCCTCCGTGTTCAGAGAATGTACAGTGGTATCTTCTGAAAAAACCGGCGACTGCTTCAAAAGATCAAATCGAAGCGTTTAGAAAATATTATGTTGACAATGAACGCCCTGTTCAAGAACTCTACGATCGCAGCATCGAATCTAACTAAAAAACACTTCCACGGCCAAGATCAAACGATCCTGGTCTTTACCAGCTTATACATCTCTCGTATTTCTTTATGATGTTGCAAAAATAAGCGTCATTTAACGACGCTTTATGCTAAAATAGTCCTTATTGAGCATGTAATGGGGGATATTTATTATGAACATTAAAAGTATAAAGTTTAAACTAATCGCATTGGTGGCGGTATCTTTGCTTGTCATCGCCGTAAGTATTGTGACAATATCGCTCTCAAAGGCCTCAGATGCCTTGGTACAGAGTAACATGGCGCTCTTGGATGCCGTAAAAGAATCTAAGACGGGTCACATCGTCGATTTCCTGACAACGATCAAATTGTTGATACTTTCAAAGTCAAGTGATATGGCTACTGCGGAGACGATATGGTCTTTGGAAGAGAGTTTTGAAGAACTTGAGAATATTGAAGGGCTTTCACCTAAGAAAGTAAGCAGTTCACTGTTAGAACATTATGAGAACGAGTACCTGAACAGAGTAAACTACAAGATGAAGGACTCTCCTCAAAGACGTGCTGCTGCTGAGTACCTTCCAAAAAACATCAATGGACAAGTCGCGCAATATCTTTATATTGCTGACAATGCCAATAAAGTTGGCGAAAAACACAAGCTTCAGATGAACAAGAGTTATGTGGCGGAATATTCCAAGAACCATATAGAGATTCATAGAGCCTATGTTGAACTTCTAAAAAACTTTGGCCTGTATGATATCTTCTTGGTGAACAAAAATGGGGATGTCGTTTATTCAGTCTTCAAAGAGAAGGACTTTGGAACAAACCTTGAGACAGGTGTTTACAGCAAGACAGGACTGGGGGAAGCTTTTCAAAAGGCTAAAAAACTCTCAAAAGGTGGAACGATCGCCTTTGCAGACTTCAGTCCTTATGAACCATCATATAATGAACCGGCTATGTTCCTCGCATCGCCAGTGGTGTACATGGGTGATTTTGAAGGCGCGATCATCTTTCAGCTTCCTAAGGAAAAGATCAATGAGGTGATGAACTTTAACGGTCATTATGAAAAAGCCGGTCTCGGTCAGACAGGCAAGGCCACAATCGTCTGCGACGATGGATGCATGAAGAATGACAGCCGTTTTCTCTCCAGCATGGATGATGCAGACGTAAAAGCATCGGGTACGACAATAGGTGTATTAAACGTCAGATCGGCTTCTACGGATGCTATCAAAAGAGGTGAGAGCGGATCGTGGATCATAGAGGACTACCGTGGGGTCAGAGTGCTTAGTTCATATGCGCCTGTGGAGATATTTGGTCAAAAGTGGGGGATGGTCGTTGAGATAGATGAAGATGAAGTACTGCAGAGTGTTCATGGTATTCGCAATGTCATCTTGGGAATCTCGATTGTTATTTTCGTTGTCTTGCTTCTTATCAGTATCTTTCTCGTACAGCAGCTGATCATCTCTAAATTGGCGACCTTGCAATCGGCTGCCTATGATCTGGCAAAGGGCGAGGGTGACTTGACTCAGCGTATCAATGTCCCGGTAGGCGATGAGATATACGAGGTAGCAGAAAACATCAACGCCTTCATAGAGAAGGTAAACACGACTGTATCTGAAGCTAAACGATCTTCTTTCGAGAATACGGGTATCGCCAAGACGCTTTCGGATACTTCTTTGGTCATTCGTGGAAAGACAGAAGAAGAAGCACGAATCGTCACAGATGTGGCGGAAGAGGGAACAGACCTGCAGAATGTATTAAAAGCATCTATTGAACAGGCGAAGATAACAAAAGCTGATATCGATTCTGCAGGAAGTATACTCAAAGGTGCCAATGATCAGATCGTTCATCTTGCCAATGAAGTCCAGGTAAGAGCACGAGAAGAGATCGAGCTTGCACAAAGACTAGAGCAGCTAAGCTCAGATGTCACTCAGGTCAAAGAAGTCTTGACGGTTATCTCAGATATCGCAGAACAGACGAATCTTCTTGCGCTTAATGCAGCGATCGAAGCGGCGCGTGCGGGTGAGCATGGTCGTGGCTTTGCCGTTGTTGCTGATGAGGTCAGAAAGCTGGCTGAGCGTACACAAAAATCACTTTCAGAGATCAATGCGACTATCGGTGTCATCGTCCAGTCCGTTATGGATGCCAGTGAGCATATCAGTTCAAATGCCAAAGAGATCGAGCACCTTTCAGAGTATGCGAACAATGTGGAATCTGAGATCAATACGAGTGTCGAATCGATTGAACGTTCGATTTCACAGGTTGATGAGACAGTGACGGGTTATATCTCCAACTCTGAGACGGTGCAGTCAATGATCGCCAAGGTCGCTCAGATCGAATCGATCTCGTCAGAGAACAGAAAAAGCGTGGATGAGATCACAGAGGCATCTGCGACTATGTCCAAGATGACAGAAAACCTAAGCAATATGCTTGAGGAATATAGAACCTAGTCAAACCTGCTTGCTCCCTTCTTTTAATGCGTGAATGTACCAGAGTCAAAGAGTGTGACTCTTGGCTCTTTCTTTGCTCAAACAACACGCTATAATTACAGCATGAAATCAATCCTAATATTTTTGCTGCTAAGTGTTTTATCTTATGCACAGACACTTCATCTTAATACCTCCTCCAACCCTTCACGTCTTAATCCACTGTTAGCGACGGATGCAGGAAGTTCAGAGATAGCAGGGTTTATATTCAATGCTCTTGTCAAATATGACAAAGACGGAAAGAACATCATTGGAGACTTGGCAGAGTCATATGAGTTCCTCGATGACACAAGGCTTAGATTCCATCTTCGGCATAACGTCAAATGGCATGACGGAAATGCGTTCTCTTCAGCGGACGTCGTCTTTACCTATGATCTGATTCATTCTCCAAAGGTCGTTACGCCCTATACCTCCACATTCAGGATGGTCGAATCGGTAAAGGCTCTGGATCCTTACACCGTAGAAGTCGTGTATAAAAAACCCTACTTTAAGGCCTTGGAGACTTGGATGATGCAGATCGTTCCCAAGCATGTTTTAGAAGGCGAAGAGAATGTGATGGGCTCTTCGTTTAACACAAAGCCCATAGGGACGGGTCCTTATCGACTGACAAAACTGGAGTTCTCAAAAAATATAGAGCTGAGCGCTTTTGACGAGTATTTTGAGCATAGACCCTATATTGACAAGATATCTTTCCATGTTATCGCTGATCCGACAACCCGTTTTCTGATGCTAAAATCAAAGCAGATCGATATAGGGGCTTTGGAACCCATGCAGTTAGATCGTCAGGTGAGTAATAGTTTTTTTGAACATTACCAACGCATTGAACAGATATCGCATTCGTATACCTATCTTGGTTTTAACCTAAGACAGGAAAAGTTCAAAGACGAACGTGTTCGAAAGGCCCTTTCTCTTGGAATTGACAGACAAGAATTGGTAGACATTCTGTTTTTAGGACACGGACAAGTCTGTACAGGCCCCTTTCTGCCCGGAGGGGTCTCTTTTAATGAGAAGGTAAAAGCACCCACCTTGGATAGAGTTCGAGCAAAAAACTTACTTGAGGCGGCAGGCTATGATGAAGAGAACCCTTTCGTCTTTGAGATAGCGACTTCCAACTCATCTGAAGTCCGCCCATATGCCGCACAGATCATTCAGCATCAGCTCGCTAAAATCGGAGTGAAAGTTAAACTGCGCGTGATGGAATGGCAGGCCTTTTTGAATATGGTGGTCTTTCCAAGAGAGTTTGACACGGTGCTGTTAGGCTGGTCTCTTTCGCTGAGTCCCGATCCCTATCTTGTTTGGCACTCAGATAATGACAAGCCGGGTGCGTTTAATTTTATTGGTTACAAAAATGAGAAAGTAGACCTCTTGATCAAAAAGGCAGAGGGCCTTGTCAACAGAAAGAAGCTGGCTGTTGTTCAAAAGGATATCTTTAAGCGGATAGTGGATGACAACGCGTATCTTTTTTTATATATTCCCAATAGCATCAGCGTCGTCAACCATAAGATAAGTCCTATTGAACCGACTATCAATGGTTTCTGGCATAACCAGATAGAGTGGAAAATACAAGAGTAGGAAGCCAATGACAATTTTATTTGATTTAGACGGGACACTGATAGACTCGACCGAAGCCATCTTGGAGAGTTTTCATAACTCTTTTGATATACATAAACATCCTCATCCAAGCGACGAAGAGATAAAATCACTCATAGGACATCCTCTTGATGTGATGTATAGTGACTTGGGAATCGAGAAAGAAAGGGTTTGGGATTTTGTCGATACCTATAAAGAACACTACCGTATGATATCAACAGAGAAGACAGTGTTACTGGATTACGCAGTTGAAGCAATTTATGAAGCACAGAAAATAGCTCGATTAGGCGTAGTTACGACAAAAACAGGGCAATATTCACGTGAACTTTTGGAACATTTTGGTGTAATGGATGCCTTTGAAGTTCTTGTCGGAAGAGAACACGTGCAAAACCCTAAACCACATTCTGAGCCGATTGACATGGCAATCAATATTATGAAATCGAATAAAGATGAGTGTTGGATGATAGGTGATACACGCCTTGACATAGCCTCTGCACAGAATGCAGGCATAAAATCCGTTGCTGTGACAACAGGGTATGATAAGCTAGAGCAATTATTAACATTAACTGATATTATTGAAAAAAATGCCTTGGATGCGGTCAGATATATTTCAAAACTTAAAGCTATATAAGCACAAAGGGAGTTATTTTTAGCAGCCAAATCTGTTAAACTCCATTTAAGAGCGACTTATATAGAATACGCATTATATAAAGAAGTCTAAATAATAAACAAGTTGTTTAATGGACAAAAATTGAGGGAGATTGCATGTTTGAAATCAGATGGCATAGCCGTGCTGGACAAGGTGCTGTAACAGGTGCCAAAGGTTTGGCAGAAGTTGTATCTACAACTGGTAAACACGTACAAGCGTTTGCATTTTATGGATCGGCAAAACGTGGAGCAGCGATGACTGCATATAATCGTGTTTCTGATGAGCGTATTATTAATCATGAAAAGTTTATGAGTCCTGAATATGTTCTTATCATTGACCCGGCACTTATTCATACAGCAGACTTTACTGCACATGAAAAAGAGAACACAAAGTACATCATTACTTCACACCTTAATAAGGAAGACCTAATCAAGTCTCAACCGAAACTTGAGGGTAAAGAGGTATATGTCCTTGATTGTATGACAATCGCACAAGAAACGATCGGAAGAGCTATTCCAAATACTCCTATGTTAGGGGCTTTAATGAAGATCTCTGGTATGTATGAGATTGACTTCTTTAAAGATAGTATGGTCAACGTACTTAAAAAATTCCCACAAAAGATCATTGATGCGAATATCGCTGCCATTCAGCGCGCATATGATGAAGTAAACTAAGGAGTTACTATGGCAGAAAATAGAGGATGGGATGAATTCGACGCAGGTGCGATTCTTTTTACATTTAACGATAAAGTAGACAATATTGCGACGACGCTTGCTGAAGACCGTCCATACTCTCCATCAAGTTCATTTACTGCAAGTGTAGGTGACTGGAGAATTGAAAAACCGATCTTTAATAAAGATTACTGTATCGATTGTCAGTTTTGCTGGATCTACTGTCCGGACGTTTCTATCATTGCTAGAGACAAGAAAATGATCGGTATTGATTTTGATCACTGTAAAGGATGTGGGATCTGTGTTGAGGTATGTCCTACAAATCCTAAATCACTTTTAATGTTTGACGAGAATAAAGATGATGACGAGTGTTTAGCGTCATGGCCTGAAAAAGATGAGAAGGAAAAATAATGGCAGATAAAATGGATTTACTAGACGTTGAGGTTTGGGACGGTAATATGGCCGCATCTCAAGCGATGCGTCAAGCACAAATTGATGTTGTTGCTGCTTACCCGATTACACCTTCTACTCCGGTAGTTGAGAATTATGGTAACTTTTTAGCAAACGGCTATATCGACGGTGAGTTTGTTATGGTTGAATCTGAACATGCTGCGATGTCAGGGTGTATCGGTGCTTCAGCCGCTGGTGGACGTGTTGCAACAGCAACTTCGTCTCAAGGTTTTGCTCTTATGGTTGAGACACTTTATCAGGCTTCTGGTATGCGTCTTCCAATCATCCTAAACGTTATCAACCGTGCATTGGCTGCACCACTAAACGTTAATGGTGACCACTCTGATATGTACTTGGGGCGTGATTCTGGTTGGATCCAGTTCAATGCTTACAATGCACAAGATGCGTATGACTTAAACCTGATCGCATTTAAAGTTGCGGAAGATCATAGAGTACGCCTTCCGGCAATGGTCCACCAAGATGGATTCATGACTTCTCATACAGCGGAGGGTGTTAAAACACTTCCTGATGATGAAGCTTATGCATTTGTCGGTGACTTCAAGCCGATGAACGGAATGTTGGATTTTGAAAAACCAGCAACTTACGGTGTTCAGACAGAAGAAGATTGGCACTTTGAGCATAAAGCTCGCCAACATAATGACCTTATGACTAAAGTCTTCCCAGTAATGGAAGAGGTCTTTGATGCTTTTGAAGCGAAGACTGGTCGTCGTTTTGACCTGATTACAAACCATAAGCTTGAAGATGCAGATGCTGTTATCGTTGCGATGGGTACGACAGTTGATACAGCGATGATGGTTGCTGACCAACTACGTGAAGAAGGTAAAAAAGTAGGTGTTCTTGGTCTACGTGTAATCCGTCCTTTCCCATTTGAAAGAATTGCTGAAGCACTTTCAAATGTTAAAGCTATATGTACTATGGACCGTTCTTCACCGCACGGTGCTCCAGGTATGCTTTATAACGAGTTCTGTGGAGCGATGTATAACTCAGGTAACAATCCGGTTATTACTAACTATATCTATGGTCTTGGTGGTCGTGATATGACAGTTGAATACCTAAAAGGTATTTTTGCAGATGGTCTAGCTAATGCTGAAGCTGGCAAGCCAACTACACCACTACAACAATACATCGGTGTTCGTGGTCCGAAACTATCTTTCTTATAAGGAGAAAACAGTGAGTGAAATTAAAAAGATTAAAAACTTAAAAGAGTTTTCTACTTCTGCAGACAGATTTGAAGGTGCGAACCTTCTTTGTCCAGGGTGTGCACACTCTATCATCGTACGTGAAGTACTAAATGCAACAAATGATGACCTTGTTATCGGTGCATCAACAGGTTGTCTTGAAGTATGTACAGCGGTTTATCCATATACATCATGGGATGCTTCATGGATTCATATCGGTTTTGAAAATGGTTCAACTGCCGTTGCAGGTGCTGAAGCGATGTACAAGGCACTTAAAAACAAGGGTCGTCTACCACAGCCTGACCGTACTCCTAAGTTCGTAGCTTTTGGTGGTGACGGTGCGACTTTCGATATCGGTTTTCAATGGATATCAGGATGTTTCGAACGTGGTCACGATATGATGTATGTATGTCTTGATAATGAGGTATATGCAAATACTGGTGGTCAACGTTCATCTTCGACTCCGGTTGGTTCGTCTACTACGACTGCACCAGCAGGTCGTGTCTCTTACGGTGAGAAGAAAGAGAAAAAAGACATGATAGCTATCATGGCAGCTCACCATGCTCCATATGTTGCACAGGTTGCACCAAACAAATGGAAAGACATGGTTAAGAAGATACAAAAAGGTTTTGAAGTAGAAGGGCCTGTCTATATCAATGCTATATCTCCATGTACAACTGAGTGGAAATTTGCTCCGGAAGATACGATGATGATGACAGACCTGTCAACTGACTCTTTGGTGTTCCCACTATATGAGATCATTGACAACAAAGAACTTAACATTACTTACCGTCCTAAGAATGTTGTTCCTGTCGTTGATTATCTTGGTGCACAAGGTCGTTTCAAACACCTGTTCAAGCCTGAGAACAAACATATCCTAGATGGTTGGCAAAAACGTGTTGACGACAACTGGGACTACCTACAACGTCGTGAAGAAGCAAGAGTTTAATCTTCTTTCTTTTTGAAGAACCTCTTGGTTCTTCAAATCTTAATCATTCCCCCGTATTATTCTATTTTCAAACAACATTAGCCACTATTTAAAATTTATCTGCTACTATTACCGCAATTAATTTTAAGGATAATCGATGCCATTATTAGACAGTTTTACCGTTGACCATACGGTCATGAAAGCACCGGCAGTGCGTCTTGCTAAAAAGATGAAGACACCATCTGGTGACACCATCACAGTTTATGATCTTCGTTTTTACGAACCAAACAAAGACATGATGAATGCCACAGGTATTCATACGCTTGAACACCTCTTCGCCGGTTTTATTCGTGAGCACCTTAACTCAGATACAACAGAAATCATCGATGTCTCTCCTATGGGATGCCGTACAGGTTTTTATATGAGTACGATTGGAAGTCCAAGTGAAGAAGAAGTAGCAAAAGCTTGGAAAGAATCAATGGAAGATGTAAAAAAAGTACAAAAACAAGAAGATATCCCTGAGCTCAATGTCTACCAATGCGGTACGTACAAGATGCACTCATTAGAAGACGCGAAAAAGATAGCGGACGATATGCTGGCACAAGAGATAGGTGTAATGGATAACGAGGCTATTAAGTTAGACCTTTCAAAAGTAAAGCAGGCATAATGAATATTCTAATACCCATGGACAGCGATGATGTCCAAGAGGCTAGTCTTGTCCCTTTAGAAGAGGTCAAAAAATGGGCCCTTTTGAATGTAGAAGAGGGACAGTTGGTCGAAGTCACACATTATGACAATCGTGAAGAGATTGAAGACTGGGTAGAGACCGTCGTCGTCATCAATCAAAAAGAGAACGTTGAAGCTTTTCATGAAGAGCAGATCATGGTCCTTGTCGCACCAATGCAAAGAAGTATCGATGATATTTTGGAGTCTTACCTTTTTAGAGAACTTCATGAGTTGGATGCCCCAGCAGAGTGATGAAAGACTATTCACAGATCCTGGAGCTTATTAAACTCTCGCCAAGTGTAAAGCTTTTAGATGTCACTTCCCACGCAGATGAACTTTCTGAACTCTTGGCTCAGCATCTGATGGATGTGGGTGGCCGTCTTGACCTTGCCTTGTACCCAGGAGAGCATATTATCCCTCAATATGATTTCGTGAAGGCTAGTCAATCGAAAGATTATAAATCACCTTTTAGAGCACTCCCCAGAGATTATGCTACTGTGTTTATGCGGGATATCTTGGATAAACATGCTTTTAATGAGCGTATTTTGAAAATAGCCTACACCACGCTTTTAAATGCTTCCGAGATCGTTGTTATACAGGACAAGACAAGCATGACACAAGAGGCGATTGAAGAACTTTTGGAAAAGCTGGACTTTAGAGCGGTCAACACGATTGAGATGTTTGATGATGCCTATGTCTGCGTTGCTAAGAAGATGCACATGTGGGGTAATGGTCTGTAATGGCTTTTGACTCAGCTAAGCATAAAGCCATTGAGAGTGAAGATGGCTCATTCACAGCCTACAGTGTCGAGTTCGATGAACATTATCATTCGACCAAAGACGGAGCCTTACACGAGTCCCTCTCAAAACATGTCAATCCAGCGTTGAGACATACCCAAGGCAAAGAAGAGATCACAATCCTTGACATCTGTTTTGGGCTGGGGTTTAATACGCTTGCTACACTGTATGCTCTAAAGGACAGTAATAAAAAAGTCAACATATATTCGCCTGAGTTTGATAAAGAACTCATAGCTTCGCTTAAAGATTTTACCTATCCCAAAGAGTTTGATACCTTTAAAGAGATCATCTCAGCATTGAGTCAAGAGGGAAAATACAGCTCAGAGAATATTAATATCACCCTGTACTTAGGTGATGCAAGGGCGTATGTACGAGATAACGATGTAAAGTTTGACATTGTCTATCAAGATGCTTTTAGTCCTAAAAGCAACCCTTTATTATGGACAAGTGAATACTTTAAAGATATTGCTCATTTGATGAAAGAAGATGCCATCTTAACAACGTATTCGATCTCCCTACCCACAAGAATAGCTTTATTCGAGAATGGTTTAAAGGTCTATCTTCAAAAGGGAGAAGGCTTCAGAGCCTCTACATTAGCATCAAAAAGTACTATGAACGGGTATGAATGTGTCGATGTTGAGCATAAGATGGGGTGTAACCCTACTGTGAGTTCTTTAAAAGACTAGTCTCTTCCTCTGTTTTCAACTTTCATCAACCATGAAAAAAGCTCAGCTACCGCCTTGTAAAGACGAGGGGGGATCTCTTCGTGTATCTCGAGGTTAAGAAGCGAATCAACAAGTGCCTTGTTCTGAAAGACGGAGATATCATGTTCTTTGGCGAGATGAAGGATTTTATGGGCGATCTCACCTTGCCCTTTTGCCAAGAGCTCAGGAGCACTGTTTGTGTCTTGATCGTATTTAAGTGCAGCGGCTTTGAGTGAAGCTGATGACTTTTTCATGACTTAATAAAGCGCACTTATCTTATCGATCTCATCCCAGGAGACAGACTTCTTTTTTTCGGGATTGAACAGATGGAAGATATAACGTGCAAACATATCCGTTTCAATGTTGACTTTATGCCCCGAGGTGTAGACACCGAAGAGACTCTCTTTAAGTGTATGTGGGATAATAGTCAGTCTAAAGCCCTCTTCAGTGACCTCATTGATAGTCAGACTGACCCCGTCTACGGTCACGGAACCTTTAGGGATAAGAAAGCGTCTATGCTCTTGTGGAATAGAGATATAAAAGTCCACAGAGTTGCCATTATCTTGTATCTTGGAAATTTCACCAATACAGTCGACATGGCCTTGGACGATGTGGCCCTCAAAACGCTCTCCCATTTGCATGGCAGGTTCCATATGAACTTTTCCCTTGAGGTTTTGCGTCGCGATGTGCGCCTGTGTCTCAGGGGATAGCTCGACAGCAAACCCATCTGGTGATATCTTTATGACGGTAAGACAAGCACCGTTAATAGCAATGGAGTCCCCGATATTTGGACGGTATCTTGAGTGTAGACTGAGCTGATTGTTTCGGTAACTTTGGACAGTTGCCATCTCTCTGATTAAACCTGTAAACATGATCTACCTTAGGTGCTTTTTGATAAGTCTATCATAATCGCTTTTTAAAGCGTCAAAGGCATCTTCGAAACTGGCTGCCTGATTAGTCGCATATAACATCAGTGCAGCGTTGAGCCTTGCGTATCCCAATATCTCTTCATTCGGATGCTCCAGTTGTTCGATCATCTCCTCCAGACTTAACTCTTTTTTCGCCTCATAGCTCTTCAGTCCGTAATCAGAAGGGTTTATAGGAAGAGAATATGAATGACCACCTTCAACCACGAGAATAGTCGTCTTTTCCAGGATCTCTGGCGTACCTTCGCTTCCACGTACGATGATCAGGCGTTTGTACTTTGGTCCATACAGCTCTTTATACAGGTCGAAAAAAGGAAGGTGATGCATCCCGATAAGGGCAAAATCACTATCCGCCGGGTTATGAAGTTTCTCGATAGTATTAAAGGCACAACGCAGGCCCAGTGCGCGTCTGAGGTCTGTCAGTTTTGAGAGTTCAGGAAAAAAATTAGCCCGGTCAAAATAGTGGATATTCGAACTGAGTTTAGTGTTTTCATAAAAATCTTTGGGATTAAAACCAAGCTTGCGCGGCTGTGCCCTGTCCCCGCTCACGATAACTGGGATCTTGGGAACCAGTTGTGCAGCCAGAAGCATGATTGGAAGGGATTTTGTCTTTCCATCGAGGGGATATCCGATCTCAAGACTTCTTGTAACGGGTGTCTGCTTGATACGCTCAGTCATGGCATCAATCGCCCCTAAAAGCTCGTCTTTGTCTTCGCCTTGTATACGCCATCCTAATAAAAAGGCAGATATCTGTTCGGGAATGGCTGTGCCCTCAAGAATCATACTCATCGCCTCATGCATCTCAGCCCGAGAGAGGTGGCGATTTTCCTCTGGACCGGT
>JBFEXN010000030.1:0-13266 GCA_041562655.1 Sulfurimonadaceae bacterium | reverse complement strand
GCCGCAGAGATGGGTATTGATGTTAAGACCGCTTCCAGTAGCGTTTCTATGGAAGATGCAGAAAAGATAATGAACTTTGTCATGAACCCTGCCTCTTTTACACCACCAAAACCAAAGCCAACGGTTAAAAAAGCTCCTAAAAAAGAAGAGGCCTCAGAGGAAGAACAAACTGAAGCCAAGACTGTTGTGGAAGAAAAATCAGAGAACACGGATGAAGAAGTAAAAAGTAAGCCGGAACCTGAACAAGTGGCTGAGGTCACCAAAGAAGAAAAAGCAGCAGAAGTATCAGCTCCTTCTGTTGAAGAGAAACCACTTATCAACAAAGTCTCTACGGAGAAAAAGCGTTCTGGTCTGAAAATCGTAAAGAAAAAGAAACCAGAAGCAGCTGCATCAAAAGCTTCATCAGAGAGCTCGGTAAGCTATAAAGACCCAGAGTTTACTTCAAACTATGGAAAACTGTCCGCTGAGGCTATTGCTGAGATGAATGCGCGTGCATCTAAGAAAAAGAAAAAAGCACCAGTTACACATGCATCGAGTAAGGCTCAAGGAAGTAAGATAGATATCTTTGGTGGAGATATGGCCGAAGTGACTATGGACTTTGATGAAGACCAAGTCGTACTATTGGACTTCCGTGAGGAAGAGGCACGTAAAGAGCGTGAGAAAGCGATTGAGGAAGAGCGTAAAGAGCGCGAGGCTCGCAATGCTGCAAATAAAAACAATCCTCAGCAACGTCGTCGTCCAGGCGGTGGTGGACAACGTTCAGTGTCTCGTGGAAAAGCGAAAAAACGTCGTCGTAAAGATGTTCCGGATGATGTAATCATCACAAATGTCGAAATCCCGGAAGATATTCGTGTTTATGAGTTTGCTGAAAAGATCAATCGTCCTATGGTCGATGTTATCAAGGTTCTTTTTGATCTTGGAAAAATGGCAACGAAAAATGACTTTTTAAGTAAAGACGAGATCGAGATTCTTGCTGAAGAGTTTGAAGTCGAAGTAACGACGATCGATCCAAAAGCAGCTTTTGACCTTGAGAACGTTCAGGATACAGAGGATGTCGAAGTTGATCCGGATGCGGTCAAACGTCCTCCGGTTATCACGATCATGGGACACGTTGACCATGGTAAGACTTCACTTCTTGATGCAATCCGTTCAGGGCGCGTTGCAGCTGGTGAAGCGGGTGGTATTACTCAGCATATCGGTGCCTATACGATTGAACAGCATGGCGAGAAGATCACGTTCCTGGATACTCCGGGTCACGCGGCTTTCTCTGCGATCCGTTCACGCGGTGCGCATGTGACCGATATCATCATTATCGTTGTCGCAGCAGATGACGGTGTGAAACCGCAGACAATCGAATCTATCAAAATGGCCAAAGAGTCGGGCAACCCGATCATCGTAGCGGTCAATAAGATTGATAAAGATGGTGCAAACCCTGATATGGCAATGGCTGGTATGGCCGAGCAGGGTATCAATCCTGTTGCGTGGGGTGGAGATGTAGAGTTTATCCCTGTATCTGCAAAAACAGGCGAAGGACTTAACGATCTTCTTGAAACTATTCTTTTACAAGCGGAAGTGATGGAGCTTAAAGCAAATCCTAATGCTCTTGCAAAAGCGACAGTTGTTGAATCTTCTGTTGAAAAAGGCCGTGGACCTGTTGCTACGGTCGTTATGAGCAACGGTACTTTGAGTATTGGTGATCCGATCGCTGTCGGTTCTGCCTATGGTCGTGTACGTGCATTGTTAAATGACAACAAAAAGCCGATCAAGACGCTTGCCCCATCAGAGACAGGTGTTGTTGTTGGTCTGAATATTGTTCCTGCTGCAGGTGAGACACTTGTTGCTATGGAAAGTGAGAAAGAGGCAAAAGAGATCGCAATGAAGCGTCATGAATATGACCGCCATAAAGAACTCTCTATCTCTACTAAATCGACGATGGATGATCTGACTGCGATGATCGCAGAGGGTAAACTAAAAGCACTTAGTGTTATCCTAAAAGCAGATGTCCATGGTTCACTTGAAGCACTTAAGTCTTCATTGACTGAACTTCGTAATGATGAAGTTAAGGTCAATATCATCTCTTCGGGTGTTGGTGGTATTACAGAAAATGATGTTGCACTTGCAAACGGTTCGGATGACTGTGTCATTCTAGGATTTAATGTCCGTCCTACCGGTGCGGTCAAGGCTGCAGCTAAGCAGTTCGGTGTTGAGATCAAGACATACAACATCATTTATGAGATGATCGATGATGTCACCGGTATGTTGACAGGTATGATGTCTCCGAAATATACAGAGACAAATACAGGTCAAGCTGATGTCAAAGAGGTCTTTAAGATCCCTAAAGGTGTTGTTGCAGGTTGTATGGTCGTTGATGGTAAACTTGTTCGTGGTGGACTTGTTCGCGTTATCCGTGAAGGTGTTGTTATCTTCGAGGGTGCGCTTGACTCACTTAAACGTTTCAAAGACGATGTCAAAGAGGTAGGTAACGGTTACGAATGTGGTGTCGTTATCAATGGATATGAGGACGTTCAGCCTGGTGATGTTATTGAGACATTTACGAAAGTAGAGCAAAAAGTAGAACTGTGACTCCCGCAGAGATAAAGAAAAAACGCACAGAATCACTTCTTCTGGAGTTGATTCCTGAGGCGATATCCTCCCTAAAAGATGCCCGAATCCATGAAGTCGATGTTGTTGAAGTGGTCTGTTCAAAAGGACGCTCGGATGCAAAAGTCTTTTTAGACCCGCACGCATACACGGAAAAAGAGAAAAATCTTTTACTTAAACTTCTTCGTGGGGCACGTCCTATTATTGAGGCGCACTGTATGCAGGATCAGGGATGGTATCGATGTCCAAACCTGACATTTGAATTTGACACACACTTTGATCGTGTGTCTAAGGTAGAGGATCTGTTCAAGCAGATTGCTAAAGAGAGAGGAGACGAAGAAGATGAGTCTTGAAAGTGATATTAAAAACGTAGTCGAGTCTATGGGGCTCTCCCTTTATGATATAGTCACTGTCAGTGAGTTCGGTGCTACGATCTACCGTGTTATGATCAATTCTAAAGATGGAATCACCCTTGATCAGTGTGCAGAAGTCACACGCATGCTTAACCCTCTTTTGGATGTTACCCCTCCAGTAAACGGTGATTATCGTTTGGAAGTAAGCTCTCCGGGGATCGAGCGTAAGCTGAAATCACTTAAGCACTTCGATGCCTCGGTCGGGGAGAAGGTCAAGGTCGTCCTGATTTCAAATGAAGTGCTAAAAGGTCCTCTGCTTAAGGTAGAAGGTTCAATGTTGACGATTGATGATGAACAGGTCGGAGAGCAGACAATTCCTTTCGATGAAGTAATCAAGGCATCTACCTATTTTGAGTGGTAAAGAAAAATATATGAAGTTAGCCTTGGATGCCGCTTGGCAGTTTCAAGGTCTGACTTATCCCAATCCGGCTGTAGGATGTACCATTGTACAAAATGGCGCGGTGATTGCTGTTGGTGCTCATGCCAAGGCAGGGGAACCTCACGCTGAAGTCATAGCCCTTAAAGAGGCATACATGGCACTTAGCATTGACAGGGGGATAGAAAGACTTACCAAAGCTGATGAAATCCATGATTACCTTCTAAAACACCATAACGGGATTTTTCTCTTTTGTGAGATGTATATCACGTTGGAACCATGTACTCACGAGGGAAAGACACCTTCATGTTCAAACCTTATTCAAAAGATGAGACCGCAAAAGGTCTATATCTCTCATTATGACCCTAATCCTGAAGCAACAGGTGGGGCACAGGCCCTTATATCTGGAGGACTGAATGTCGAGTATGGTCTGTGTGAGGCAGAAGGAAAGGCCCTTCTTAAGCCTTTTATCAAATGGAATGAAGAGAACTTTGTTCTGTTTAAGTGGGCGCAGCGTCTTGATGGAACGGTTGATGGAGGCCTGATCTCAGACGAGACCTCTCGAAGGAGGGTCCATGCGATAAGAGAACACTGTGACCTTATCGTTATCGGCGGCAATACGGTCCGTACGGATAGACCGACACTAGATGCCCGCCTGGTGGATGCAGAGGCACCGGATGTCCTTATCTATTCTAGAGAAAAAGATTTTGATAGGAGCATCCCTCTTTTTGACGTCGAGGGACGTAAAGTGTTTATTGAGAGTAGTTTTGATAGACTAAAAGACTACAAAAATATTCTGATCGAGGGTGGCCCTGAGATGTTTGAGGCGACCAAGGAGATAACAGACAGATATCTGTGTTTTCTTGCCCCTAAAACGGGAGGGAACGTACCCTTCTCAAACGAAGAGCTGGATTTAACTATATTACAAAGTGACAAGTTGGACAATGACTTGATGATTTGGATGGAGAAGTGATGGCAATAGAAAAACAAGAAAAGATCGTTGAGATGTTTGACGACATCGCTCCGACCTATGACAGAGCAAACCGTGTCTTGAGTATGGGAATTGACAAAACCTGGCGTAAGAAAGGGTGTGACCTCGCTTATAAACTCTACGGTAAACAAGAGATAGACCTTGTCTTGGACATTGCCTGTGGTACAGGGGACATGATGGATTACTGGATGCGCCGAGCCTCGCATGCGGGTATTGAAGTCAAAAAACTCTTAGGGGTCGATCCATCAAACGGTATGGTCGATGTGGCAAGAGAGAAGTTCCCAAAATTTGACTATGCTATCTCCAAAGCGACTGATATCCCTGTTGAAGATGCTCAGGCTGATTTCTTGAGTATATCATACGGGATAAGAAACGTCGTCGAACGTGAGGCTGCCTTAAAAGAGTTCAACCGTGTACTCAAACCGGGTGGTTTTGTCGTTATCTTGGAGTTTATGAAGCGTGAGAACCCTGGTGCCATGGCAAAGGTGACAGACTTTTATCTTAATAAGGTCCTTCCAAAGATCGGTGGGGCTATCTCTAATAACAAAGAGGCTTACGAGTACCTTCCCAATTCAATAGAGGGTTTCTTGACCTTGGAAAAGATGCAAGAAGAGCTTGAAGCTGCTGGGTTTGAAATCAGTTATTCGAAGAGTTTTTCCATGAACATCAGCTCCTTGATCATCGCAAGAAAAAAATAAGACCAAAAGAAGAGACGGGAAAGGGTTGACATGAACATCCTCTCTGTTGACGGTCTGAACGAACAGATCAAAAACCTCCTAGAAACGACCTTTATGCGAACCTTCGTCGAGGGTGAGCTCTCTCGTGTGACCTATCATAACAGCGGACATGTCTATTTCACACTCAAAGATGCTTCCTCGTCTATCTCTTGCGTGATGTTCAAAGGAAATGCCTCAAGGGTGAAGTTTCGTCTTGAGGAGGGCTTGAAAGTTGTTCTAGAAGCAGCGTTGACTGTTTACAAACCCCGGGGACAGTATCAGCTGAACGTCATATCTGCCGAACCCTCAGGGCAGGGAGCTTTGGCCTTGGCCTTTGAACAGTTGAAGTCTAAACTGCAGGCCCAAGGATATTTTGCACCGGAGCATAAAAAATCAATACCTAAATATATCATGAGTCTTGGACTGGTGACCTCTGAAACGGGAGCTGCTTTGCAGGATATGCTTCGTGTTGCGACTTCTCGCTGGCCTTTGGTCAAGATATCTCTTTATGATGCTATCGTTCAGGGTGAGAATGCACCAAACTCTATTGCAAGAGGGATCAAGGCTGCGGATAAGAACGGGCATGATGCGATCGTCGTTGGACGCGGTGGGGGAAGTATGGAAGACCTTTGGGGATTCAACGAGGAGATCGTTGCAAACGCCATCTATCACTGTAATACACCTATCATCTCAGCAGTTGGGCATGAGATCGATTGGGTCATCTCAGATTATGTCGCTGATCTAAGAGCACCGACACCATCAGCGGCGATAGAGATGATCCTTCCGGATAGGAACGAGATACTTCTGAATGTTGATGCGCTGATGCAGCAGTTAACGCGGACTCAGTCCCAAAGGCTTCAAAGGGCTAGAGAACAGATCGCTCACCTAAAGTCCTCCTACGCCCAAAACTCAATAGAGAACCGTTTACAGATGAAACTCGACGAGATCAGACAACTCACATCGATGTACAATCAGAGGATGCAATATAATCTCGAAAGCGCCAGACGTGAGATAGGTCCGCTGTTGGACATGATCCCCCGAAGGATGCAGAGTGTGCTGCAAAGCAAGGCTCAGGATCTTAAGCAGCTTCAGGGTGCTTTTTCTACCCAAGACCCAAGCCTGAAAAACAAAAAAGGGTTTGCCCAGATCTCTCAAGAAGGTAAGCTCATAGAACTTGAAAGTTTGAATGAGGGTGAGTGTTTTGATGTGATGACGGACAAGGTGAACATCAAAGCAGTTGTGCAAGAGAAGAACTATCTGTAACACTCCCCTTGCTTGAATGTCATCTATGTAATAAAATATTCATAGTTTGAATATAGCACCTATTAGTTATAATCTCACCATCTATTAACGCTCACACAAAAGATTATAAATGAAACGTATTTTTCTACAAAGACACAAACCCATAAAATTTAGATTTAGACAGACGACGGAAGACTTCATAGTGACAGAGATCCCCCTTTTTGATACGCCCGAGGACAAAGGGAACTATTATATCGCTAAGGTGCAAAAGCAGGAACTCTCGACCATGGAGATGCTTGATATCCTGGAGTCAGAACTTCAATGTTTCAACATTGGTTATGCAGGCCTAAAGGACAAGCATGCGACTACGACGCAGTATATCTCTTTGCCTCTGAAGTTCTCGAAGAGTTTTGAGAAGCTCCGTCATCCTCGCATCAAAATATTGGAGAGTTTTCGTGCCAGAGAGAAGCTCTCTATAGGCGATCTTAAAGGCAACAACTTCTTTATCCGGCTACACGAAGTCAGCCCGGAATCTGCAAAAAACATAGAAGAGGTTCTGGGCGATATCATGCGTAACGGGATGCCGAACTATTTTGGATATCAGCGTTTTGGACGTGACAGTGCAAACTTTGAAAAAGCAAGGGATGTGGCGCAAGGTGAGCTGACGATGAAAGACAGCAAGGTAAACAAGATCATGCTGCATGCCTATCAGTCTTATCTTTTTAATGATTGGTTAGCCAAACGCATCGAGATCTCATATGATATCAAGACCAAGGATTGTGAAGAGCTCCTTGTGAACTTGAACATATCTCAGCAAGAGTGCGATCTCTTGAAAAATCAGTCAGGGCTTTTATCTGTCTTGCCGGGCGACATCATGTATGAGCATAAGAGTAAAAAATGGGTGAACGTCACAGATGTTCAGGCCATCCGCAAAGCATATAAAGAGCAGAAGATGGTGCCGACGGGACTGCTTGCAGGTTCTAAAGCCTGGCGTGCAAAGGGTATGGCCGGTGAGATAGAACATCATTTTGATGATCTGACGGTTACGAGCATCGGAACGCGAAGGGAGGCAGTCGTCTATCCGAAGTCTATTCGTCATGTGTATAAAAAAGAGCAGAAGTGTTTTGAGCTGAGTTTTACTCTGCCTAAGGGCTCATATGCGACAGTACTGTTAGAAAACCTTGCCAACAGGGACTTAAGCCCGCAAAAGTAAAACTGTTCTATTTTATGATAGAATATTTACAAATACTACTCCTCGTAAGTGTCAAGGATCCATTTGAAGAATTTTTATAAGCTCGTTGTTCTTTTTGTTCTTTTGATTGCCAGTATTGTTGTATTGTTCAATTCCTATGTTAAAGACCTTGAAGAAGATTTCAAAATAACACAGAATCAAATGCGCGGTATTGAGCTTGTTAAAGCGATTCACTCGAGCACGATGAAGGCGCAGGCGTATTACATACTTTCACAGTTTCAACACAGTGAGCATCTTGGTGAGCTTGAGGGCGAGATAGATGATACCAGGGCGGGACTAGAGCAGGACCTTGTCAACTTGCAACTCCTTTTCGATGAGTATTCTGAATATAAAAAACAGAGCTTGGATGAAGGGATAAAGACACTTCATACGCTTCTTTCAAAGAAATCAAGCTTGGATATTGAGGACTTCACGCAGATCGAGACTGTTTTGACGTCCTTTCGTACCGGGAATTATCACATAGGGGACATATCGACACTGAACTATGAGGGGGAGAAGGATATCTATCTTTTTGCTTCGGTCATAATCCATCATCTACCTGAGCTTCTGGGAGAATTGGGACAAAGCCGTGCTTTACTTGTGCATGGACTAATAGAAAAGAACTTTGATATTGACATGCACAATGCCATTGTGCAGAGTATGTCACAGATCTCTCTTTCTCAAGAGGAGCTAAGACAGACGGTACAGATACTTACGAATGAGTATGACAGCGGGGCGATTCAGGAGCTGTTGAAAAAGATCGACTTTTATCTTGGGGATATGAACGATGTCGTTAAAGATATACTCGGGCAAAAGGATCTCACATTATCTTCTTTGGCGTTTTATCACTCAAGCAAAAAAATAAGCGAGTTAGCTAATGAGCTCTATGATGAGAACCTCAGACTCCTCTCTTCGGTCATGCAAGAACGAAACCGTTCTTTAAAAGATGATATCGTCTTTAGCAGGACCGTGATACTTTTTATCAGTGTGATCAGTCTGCTCGCCATAATACTTGAGTTCATCAGTACACGAAGGACGCTCAAAAGAGAAAGGATAACAGATGAGCTTTTGATCCAGACTCAGGATGCCGTTGATGCCTTTACTCTCGTATGCAAGACAGACGCAGCGGGTGTGCTTACCTATGTCAACAGAAGGTTTTGTGAAGTATCAGGATACAGTGAGGAAGAACTCATTGGCAGTTCGTATAAGAGCATGCGTCATCCCGATATGCCTGCTGAGTTTTTTGAACAGATGTGGGAACAGATACAAAACAAGCAACTCTGGACAGGAAAGGTAAAAAACCAAAATAAAGACGGTGAAGCGTTTTATATCAATATGCTGATCAAGCCTATCATTGATGAAAAAAAGCATATATCTGAATATATAGCGATCAGTGTTGATATCACAGAGTTGGAGATGATAAGAACTCAGCTAGAAAACGATCTTAAAATCTCCGAGACCAGTTTGTATCAGGCTTATGTCGATGCAATGGAGCAGACTAAACGGATGGAAGATCAAAAAGAGCTCTATGAGTTGGTCTTTAAAAATACAGCAAGTAGTGTCCTGATCATTGACATAGAAGCGAACCGGTTTATAGATTGTAATGAACCAGCTATCGATATGCTCAGATGTGACTCAAAAGAAGATGTCTTAGATCTTCAGCCAGCACAGTTGTCTCCTGAGTTTCAGCCTGACGGAAGACGCAGTGATGAAAAATCGGATGAGATGAACGCACTTGCGGTAGAGAGAGGGTCACACACCTTTGAATGGAAACATCTGAGAAAGGATGGAGAGGAGATCTGGGTTGAGGTTGTTTTGACACCGATCATACTCAATAAGAAAAAAGTATTGCATGTCGTATGGAAAGATATAGAAGATAGAAAGCAGGCGGCAATAGAGCGTGAAGAGCAGCAGATGCTTATGATCCAACAGTCCAGGCTAGCCTCTATGGGAGAGATGATCGGAAACATCTCTCATCAATGGCGTCAGCCACTCAATGCATTGGGCCTGACGCTGCAAAAACTCAACTTACTCAAAAGCCGTGGTATCTTGGACGAGAAAAGGCTTAAGGAGAGTGTGGATAAGAGTATGAGTTTGATCTATGCCATGTCAAGTACTATTGATGATTTTCGTGATTTCTTTAATCCAAACAAGGAAAAAAGTGCCTTTTTGGTATCGGAAGCGGTACAGAAGTCATACAGCATTGTCGAAGCAAGTTTTGAACATTCTGGCATAGTGTACACATCAGAAATAGACAGTGATATCGAGATACAAGGCTATAAAAATGAGTTCTCGCAAGTCATCTTAAACCTGTTTAATAATGCAAGGGATGCCTTGCTTGAAAGGAAAGTCTCTTCTGCACAGGTGATGCTTCGAGCGAAAAAAGTCGAGGATCATGTCGTGATCTCTGTGTGTGACAATGCGGGAGGAATTCCAAAGGAGAGTATCTCTAAGGTGTTTGAGCCGTATTTTACGACGAAAGAAGAGGGCAAGGGAACGGGTATCGGTCTTTATATGTCTAAAATGATCATTGAAGACCATATGGATGGAAAGTTTGATGTCTCTAACACGGACGAAGGCGCCTGCTTTAGTATCCGTTTTAGCCAGGTTGATTAAACAGACCAGCATGTCTCCTGGTCGAGTTTGCATGCGATTTCTCTGATGATTTAGACCTTCAGAAGGACCTTATCCAAGACAGAGGTTGGTAATAGGCGTTTTAAAGAACCCAAAAGATGAGTAGCCAGAGTATTGTAGTATCGTGGTCTTGGTCTTTTGGCCTCTAAGGCACTGACAATGTTTGAGATGACAACATCCGATGTCTTAGTGAACGGGTTGCTTCTTTTTTTGCCTTCATAGGGCAGTAACTCTTTTTTATACGCTTCTTCAAATACCGTAGGTTTTCCATGTAGATGTTCATAATATTTTTCTGTTGCATTTTTTCTAAAGTGAGAATGTACAGGTCCCGTATTGATAGTGATGACATGGATATCGTCTTGATCAAGTTCCAGACGTAAGGTGTCACACAGCCCCTCAATAGCATATTTAGAAGCATTATAGGCCCCTCTAAAGCGCAAAGAGACAAGTCCCAGGACGGAAGAGTGTTGGATAATACGTCCATATCCCTGGGCTCTCATGATAGGAATGACTTGACGTGTCATCTCATGCAGGCCAAAGAGATTGGTCTCAAACTGCTCTTTGAGGACATCTGTGGGTATGTCTTCTACAGCCCCTGGCTGGCCGTATCCTGCATTGTTGAACAGAGCATAGAGCTCTCCATTTGTTTGTGCCAGGATGGCTTCAAGTGTCTTGGTTATTGTCTCGGGTTTGGTGACATCGAGAAGATAGGCTTCTAGGCCTTCATCTTGCAAACGTCGGACGTCTTTACTTTTGCGTGCGCTTGCAAAGACCCTGTAGCCGTTTTTATGTAGATAGTGGGCTGTGTCATAGCCGATACCGCTGGAGCAGCCTGTGATTAGTATTGTTTTTTGCATGTGCTATTTTAGCTAAATAGTAGACTTCTTATAGTAGACTTCTTCAAAATCATTGAAAGTAGATAGTATGGTCAAAAAAGTTTTTATGGGAATAGTAACTGTTCTTGTTGTTGCAGGTGCATTTGTTTTGTTTATACAAGAGACTCAAGAAAAAGCGCCTGTCATTGACAAGGCAAATGTCGTTAGAAAGACTGTAAACATGAGCGGGATGACGTGTGAAGCGTGTGAGATCGCCATTGAAAAGGTCAGTAAGGATACGGGAGTAGTAAAGGTCACAGCTTCAAGTCCGGAGCAAAAAGCGGTGGTTGAGTTTGACAAGACGCAGACAGATATCCACACTATTATGAAAGCGATAGAGAGGAAAGGTTTTAAGCCTGTCAGCTACGAAGATGAAGAGGGGCTTCATGAACTGGCACCGAGTAAGGATGAAGCGCCACAACATGAGATGAAATGTGGAAGTGGAAAATGCGGTACAGGGAAATGCGGGGGAGAATAGGGACTCTTGCAGACAACAAAAAGGGAATGAAATGGAATATATCTTCGCGTTTATAGACGCTTTAGTAGACTTAAGTAAT
Organism: Sulfurimonadaceae bacterium; assembly: GCA_041562655.1. Taxonomy (GTDB): domain Bacteria; phylum Campylobacterota; class Campylobacteria; order Campylobacterales; family Sulfurimonadaceae. Next base: position 1,630 of record JBFEXN010000030.1, on the reverse strand, counting down.
GCAATGGCCCCGTATATACTTTTTGGGCTTGTGTTTGCAGGGATCTTGCATGAACTTGTACCAGAGACTTTAGTGACAAAGCATCTTGGAAAAGAGAACGTGACTTCGGTCATCAAATCGACTGTCTTTGGGATTCCTCTTCCTGTGTGCTCATGCGGTGTGATCCCCCTGGCGACAAGTATAAAGAAAAGCGGTGCATCAAAGGGTGCGACGCTTTCTTTTTTGATCTCCACACCGATCACAGGTGTGGATTCGATCTTGGCTACTTATGGGATGTTTGGCTGGGCATTTACGCTGTATCGTCTCTTCACGTCGATGATCATCGCTACCATCGCAGGCATCTTGACAAATATACTGGACAAGCAAAAAGATGAGGAAGTCGCCAAACCTTCCTTCTCCGCTTTTAATCCTTCCAACACACCTCTTCAGGGCTCTTCTTTTGCGACAACATCAAACTTTTCAGCGACTGCTAATGTCTCAGATACCCAAGAGGCTCCAAGCTGTTGCTCCTCTTCTGGCTGTGAAAGTGAGGATGGGTTTTCGATGAAAAAGGCTATGAGATATGCCTTTATGACACTATTGTCTGACATTGCAAAACCTCTGTTCTGGGGTCTTGTCATTGGTGCGTTGATAACGATTGCCATCCCTCAGAACCTGAGTGAGATACTGATAGAATATTCATGGCTCTCCTATGTGATCGTCATCGCTATTGCTGTGCCTATGTATGTCTGTGCGACGGCTTCTCTTCCTATCGCCGCAGCCTTGATGCTCTCTGGTGTCAGTGCAGGTGCGGCCTTTGTCTTTTTATCAGCAGGTCCTGCTACCAACACAGTTACTATCGGTGTAGTCAAGAAGATGCTTGGGACACGTTCTTTATATATCTATCTGGGCAGTATCATCGTAGGAAGTATAGCCTTTGGACTGGGATTGGATTATATCTTTGATATCTCCGATATCAATCCGCAGTCTTTGGTCCACATGGATGAGCATGCAGGTATCTTCTCAGCTGTAAGTAGTCTGATATTATGGGGCTTTGTTCTCTTTTTTATCCTCAAACCCTATTTCAAAAAAGAGGCGTAGATGCAGATCGAACTCTTGGAGGACCTTAAACTCAATGAGAAGGCTTATGAAACGAAGATCTTAAACTCGATCAAAGAGAATATCTATCAGAATGAACGTTACAAGGTCGCTTTTACATTGGCGCTTGGTGCGACTCCTTCGGAAGTGGATATGAAAGCCTTTGCCGGATTAATCCGCGAGAGTGATAAGTTTATTGTCCTTGATGATCATATCTGCTGTACGGTCTTTCCCTTTACCGATCCTACCCAGGGTGTCAAGGCCGCTTCCAATCTGCTTAGTAGTTTCGAGATGAAATGCTTTTCTCAGAAGATATTTTTGAGTATTGTTAATACTGATGCGTGTGATACACCGGAACATCAGGTGCAAAAACTGTTTGATATATTGAGGTTCGCTATTGAAAACGGCATGGAGAACATGCCTCTTGATAGCACTAGTTTTTAGTCTTTTCGATTGCAAAGATATGCAGATATCCAAAGTACTTTAACATCTTCAGGTTCTCATCAAGGTCAAGATCAGACTTGATCTGTTTAAAGAGATGTTTGATCTCATC
>JBFEXN010000029.1:0-13492 GCA_041562655.1 Sulfurimonadaceae bacterium | reverse complement strand
TTTGTTGATATCTGTTCCCAATGTAAAGGTCAAGGTCAGTGAACCTCGGTTGTCACGTGATTTTGATTCGTATTCTTCCAGGCCTGGAGTGTTTTTCAGGACAAGCTCCTGTTCCTGGATGATATCACGTTCGATCTCTTTTGGACTTGCCCCGGGCCAGGTAGTATTGACAGAGATCTCAGGCTGGATTACGTTAGGCGTAAGTTGACGCGGGAGTCTGTCCAGGGATATAAACCCAAAGATAAGAATTAACAACACTCCGACGGTAATGACAACGGGTTTGAGCAGTGAAAATCTGATAATGTCCATTATTTTACTTCTTGATTAGGAAAGAGGCGCTCATTGCCTTTGATGACAACCTCGTCCCCCTCTTTGATATTGTCTGAAGAGATCGCGACTCTCTCTCCTTGATATCCTATGACCTGCACATCTACCATCTGTGCCTTTTTGTCTTTTATGATAAAAAGTACATCCTTGCCAAAACGTTTTATGACACCATCTCGCGAGATAAAGAGTGCTCCTTGTGATGATTCCTTTTGGATGGAAAGACTTGCCTGCATCCCATCGAAAAACCTCTCCTTTGTCTCTAAGAGTCTAAGTTTCATCGGAAAGGTGCGTGTCTTTTCATTTCCGCTGAACAGGGCACCGATAACCTTGGCTGAATATGTTCTGTTATTGATCGTCACCTCTACCGTCTTATCCTTGTATATGGTGGAGATATAAGAAGAGGGTAGGTGTATGAGAATGTCGATCTTTGCAGGGTTGATCAAAAGAGCGATCTCACTTCCCTCCTTTAACCATTCTCCGACCTGTACTTTGCGTTCGCCGATGTAACCGTTAAAAGGGGCATAGATACTTTTCTTGCTCTTGGCTATCTGCCGGGCCTTTAGTGTGGCTTTCAAGGAGAGCAGCCTTTGCTCCAACTGCATCTTCTGAAAATAGAACTCATCATGTTTCTGCTGAGAAACACTCTGCTTGGCGAGGAGTATTTCGTATCGTTTGAACTCAAGCTTTGCTTTTTCAAGTGCAAACTCAACCTCTTTGATCGATGCCTGTATGGCCGTGATGTCGGCGGAGAGGATCTGTGTGTCAATCTCCAAAAGCAGGGTGCCTTTCTTGACATAATTGCCTTCATCGAAATAGAGTCGGGTGATGACACCGTCACTTTCTGAGGCAAGTCTTGATTGTTCGTTAAAACGCAATGTGCCGTTAAAGTTTTGTGTCTGTGTAAGTGAGCCCTTTTCTATCTTTTGTGTGACGACGAACGCTAAAAGAGGAAGGGAAAGTAGTATTAAGAAAAATAATCGCATTTATAAGGTCTCCAAGCAAGGGGTCTGTTTTAGTGTGTCTAAGATTGACAAAAAAGTTTCCAGTTCGTCTGAAGAGAACTGCGAACGTATCTTGTCAATGATACCTTCGGTCATTGGCAAGATCTCTTTCATCGTTGTTTCTCCCTTCTTGCTCCAGGAGATTTGATAAGCACGACGGTCATTTGGTTTGGGGATACGTAAGAGCATCTCGTTTTTCACCAAGGTGTCTATCATCCGAGTGATGGTTGTCTTGTCTTTAAAGGTGATCTCGGCCAATTGTGTCGGTGATATGTCTGTGTTTTCCTCCACGGATTTCATGATGACATACTGCTCCGATGTAAGGTTGTAAGGCTTTAAGAAAGCATTGAAGCGATTCTTCATCGCATTGGCTGTCATATTGACTTGAAAACCTAGTGAGTCTTTCAGTTGGTGCATAGGGTCTCTTTAAAAAATAGTTGTAGATACAATTATAGGCATAACAAGCAAATAAATTTCTTAATCTTTAGGTTTAGGACCCTAAAAAGAGTCCTTGAATAGATGATAAAGTTGACTTGACAGAGGTTATATACTTGAGTAAACTACGTCCATGAAACTATCCTCTTTCTCTCTTGGTTCGGATCTTATGTTAAGCAATGCGGGCGAGGTCTTGCTTAATCAAAAAAAAGTGAAGTTGCTTGAGAACATCATGGTCTACGGGTCTATTTCCAAGGCAGCCAAAGAATCGGGTGTCACCTATAAAACAGCTTGGGGATGGATCGACAAGATGAATGCATCCTCACCTAGGCCCCTGGTACAAAAGATAAGTGGTGGGAAAGATGGAGGCGGTACACTGGTGACCGCCTATGCAAAAGAACTGATGAACACGTATGAAGAGGTGGAGGCACTGCATCAAAAGCATCTTCATGCCTTAGAAGACTCTTTCTCCCATCTACAAGACGAGGGGGCAAGCCAACTCTTTGCATTTAGTCGCTTGCAGGCAAGAGTCAAAAAGATAAGTCTCAAGGCAGACAAGGCGATCTTTGTACTGGGACTTTCGTGTGGAAGCGAGATCAGTGCCCAAGCGCCCATCTCGTTTGTAGAGGTGAATGCAATCGATGTCGGCTCAAACGTCAACGTGCTGATCGAATCTGACACCGTTTCGGTCAGTACGTCATTTGAAAAAGAGATTAGTTCCCGAAACAAGCTGTTAGTAAAAGTGGACGAGATCACCGTGCATGAAGAGGATGTACTGCTGACGCTTTCTTTGTGCGAAGATCAGTATCTGACGTCACGTATTACCTATAAGAGTTATGAAGATATGAGGATTGAAGTTGGAGATGAGCTTACGGCAATTTTCAAGGCATACAGTGTCACGCTGTTCCTCAAATAGATAAACATCGTATGGATTATCCTGAATTAGATTATTTGTTTTAGGCAGTTTTAATAAAGAAATAATTTCCTGACATAAATATCGTTTTTTTGAAATTTAAGTTTAATTTTCTTTGGATTTTGGAGATGAGTCGCTATAATTTCGCCAATTAAAAGCTTGAGATATGTACACAAAAGTTTTAAGCAAAAGCAAACATTTCAAATACTACCATGTTTGAAATGTATATATAAGGTATCAGACACCATGAAGCCAGCAGGTCTTGAAAATTTAAAATTAGACAATATAGGACAGGTTTTTTACAACCTGAGTTTCGATGAATTGATCGAGCATGAGCTTAAAAATGGCGAGTGCGAAATGACTTCGAGTGGTGCGACTACGGTTGATACTGGTATCTTCACTGGTCGTAGTCCAAAAGACAAATATTTTGTTGACCAGCCAGAGTCAAATAAATATATCGCGTGGGGAGATGTCAATCAACCTATCAGTAACGAAATTTTTCAAGAACTTCTAGAAGTTGCTAGAGAGCAACTTTCAAACAAAGACATCTATGTAACAGACGTTTACTGTGGGGCATCAGCTGCATCAAAGCGTTCGGTACGCTTTGTCTCAGAGATCGCTTGGCAGTCTCATTTTGTTAAAAACATGTTTATTCGTCCACAGGAAAAAGATCTTCCTGACTTCAAACCTGAGTTCACGGTTTTAAATGCATGTAAAGCGGTAAATGACAAATGGCAAGAGATGGGGATGAACTCTGAGGTCTTCGTCCTTTTCAATGTTGAAGAGAATATGGCTATCATTGGTGGTACATGGTACGGTGGCGAGATGAAGAAGGGTATCTTCTCTATGATGAACTACTGGCTGCCGTTAGAGAAAAAAATGGCAATGCACTGTTCTGCCAATGTTGGTAAAGAGGGCGATACCTGTCTGTTCTTTGGTCTTTCTGGAACGGGTAAGACAACCCTTTCTACCGATCCAAATCGTGCACTTATCGGTGATGACGAACACGGTTGGGACGATGAAGGTGTCTTCAACTTTGAGGGTGGATGTTATGCTAAAGTTATCGACCTTGATGAAAAATCTGAACCTGAGATCTTCGGTGCAATTCGTAGAAATGCTCTTTTAGAGAATGTCGTTACCAATGATGGTCATGTTAAATATGAAGACAATTCAAAAACAGAAAACACACGTGTGTCTTACCCTATTGAGCACATTGAGAACCATGTTCAGGCACTTCAAGCGGGACATCCTAAAAACATCATCTTTTTGACAGCGGATGCTTTTGGTGTTCTTCCTCCAGTCTCAAAGCTTTCCAAAGAGCAGGCGATGTATTACTTCCTATCGGGATACACGGCTAAAGTCGCTGGTACAGAACGTGGTATCACGGAACCGGTTGCAACCTTCTCTGCATGTTTTGGAGAAGCATTCCTCCCACTTCATCCAACGGTCTATGCAAAACTTCTTGGTGAGAAGATCGATCAGCATAACGTCAACGTCTATCTTGTCAATACAGGTTGGACAGGTGGCGCGTATGGTGTTGGTAAACGTATGAGTATCAAAAACACACGTGCATGTATCAATGCGATACTGGATGGTTCAATCAACGATTGTGAGTTTGATACAACACGTACTTTCCGCCTGAAGGTCCCAAAAACACTTAATGGTGTTGATACAGCTGTCCTCAATCCACGCAATGCATGGAATGACAAAGAAGCCTTTGACCAAACACGTGACAAGCTTGCAGAGATGTTTATCGCTAACTTTGATCGTTATTTAAGCGATAACAATGAGTTTGACTACTCTACAGCCGGTCCGAAGATCGAGGCTTAATAAGCAAATACCTATTACGATAAAATCATTCATCGCGATGATTTTATTTCCCCAAAAAACTGTCCGTATAGAAGTGACTCAACCCTCCTTTTCCCAATAAAAATTTCAATGATAGTACAATAGTTTTTTATTGTTTTTTATGATTTTTAAACGATTTTTTTACAATGAGTGTTATACTATTGCTCATGAATGTATAGGAAGGGTATAGATGTTATTTCGAGTTTTGTCATTTATTTTGATCGCACTACTTTTTTCTGCCTGTGTAACCGAGCCTGAAGTAAATGAGTTTACTCAGCTTCGAAAAGATATGGAAAAACATCGTGATAGGATGTTTGCAAGCAGTATAGAAAACATGCAAAAGCAAAAAGAGGCTTCGTATACAAGACGTCAGCGGCCTAGTATTATCGATCCCGATGTCGAGCTGAGGCTTCAGCAGGAAGAAGAACGAAAACGCTGGCTGGCAGTAGGTATCGATCAAGATGAGGCCGAGGACTGGAAGGCGCTGAACCTTTCTCCCAAAAATGCCGCACGATGGAAAAAGACGGGTCTGAGCTACAGTAGTATCGCTGCGATGTTAAAACAAGATGTCAGTCCGGCTGAAGCGATTGCCTTTTTAAATCAAAAGTTTGATAAGCGTCCTAAGGCCTTTGGTGTCTTTGCCCAGCCTTTATACGATTTTGATGATCATTGTAAAAAGGTCTTGAAGGCAAACTATCAAGAGTTTTCCCTTATTAACAAACGGTGTCAGGAATACACGCAACGGGCTAGTTCTACTGCTATCTCTGGGTACTTGGCTGACGAATACCAAGATACCGATCTCTCGTTGGAATATATATCGAAGCTTAGACAGATGGATAACGAAAAAATGCATATTGCTACGCTCATGCAGAAACAGAGTCATGACTCGATGGTCTATGAAAAACGATTCCAGTTTCAACTGCTATTTCCTATGATCGATAAAGCACCGACAAAAGAAGAGATGTTCTTTGTGGCAAAGCATAATCTCGACGTGAAAGACTCGAAGCGGTTTAAATCAAATAAATACTACTCATTTTGGGCTAATAAAGAGAAGGAAGAGAAAGCCGCGCGTATAAAAGCGATAAAACAGCAACAGGCATTGAAAGAAGCCAAGATCTTACGGCAAAAAGCTGAGGCCTATCGTATGAAAGCACTGGCTTATAATAAAATGGTGGCTTCTGAATGTGGAGATATAGTGAGCTCACATCCATCAACGGGAGAAAAAGTCCATGTTGAAGGAACGGTTCTGTATTTTGTGGGCAAGAGGGGAAGCAATATCTTCGCTTATGTTGTAAGAAACAACAGAGATGGGAAAAACTATCTTGTGCGCGATCCTAACAGCAAACATAAGATTGAGAAGGGAGACGAGGTCTCGTGGATGGCACTGACGGTCGGACGGGTTGTTGGTATCACGGTCGAAGAGGATGGAACGGCTTCGTATAATCATTATGAGGAACAGTCCAAAGAACTTTTTCCTCTCTTGAAGCTCTCGTCTGAATGCCCGTACCGTACAATGAGTCTAGTGGCTAATTGATCTTATTTCTTAGTATGAGCGCTTAGGTACCACCAGATCGCGATGATGATACTTATCAGAGCAATCGGTGCGATATAAGGCCGTTCGGCGATGATCTGATAAGCCGATTTTATCATCTCTCCTGCCATATAGCTTATCACTCCGATCGAAACGGCCCAAATCGCAGAAGCAAAAAGGTTTAGGATGGCAAACTTCTTAAAATCATACTTTGTCAGACCGATGGCCAGAGGGATCAGGGTCTTTATGCCGTAGACATACTTTTGTAAAAAGACAACCCATGAACCGTGCTTCTTCATCAAAACATGAGAAAGGGCGAGTTTGCGTCTATGCTTGTGCAGATAAGCCATAACATCCTTCTTGTTGTAGCGACCCATATAAAAAAGCATGATGTCACCTAGGAAGTTTGCGACAAAGGCGACCAATATCGCTGCTTCAAGATTCATGTGCCCGGTATATGAGAGTACGCCCGCTCCCATAAGGGCGATGAAGCCACCACCAAAAGAGTATAAAAAAAGCACGACATAGCCATACGTTTCTAGATTAGTTAACATATCTTCCATAGTTGTCCCAAAAAGTTTTTTAGAAAGTTTACACACAATTTGATTTCAGTATAATAAAGCACTCACATATTTAGGATTAAGATGACACCATTTCAAATTATTTTATTACTGGCGGCAGGTTTTTTTGCTTATCAGGTCTATGTATATATCCAAGGCATTGACGAGAATGCTGAACCGGCTTTCATGCAAGATGCAGAAACGATAACGCCTCCTGTCCCAAGTTCGGATGAGTTGATCGAAGAGGCTGACCAAGCTTACAGAGACGATGATATAGACAGAGCTCACACCTTGTTGGAAAACATCGTTCGGGATTATCCGCAACTTGCAGAAGCAAGAAACAAACTTGCCTTTGTGCTCTCTAAACTTGGGGACAATGAAGGTGCTAAAAGCCAATACGAGGCTTCGTTGAAGATCGATGCCAATGATGATATGACACATAACGCCTTGGCTAGACTTCTTGTCTCTATGGATGAGGACGAACGGGCTGAAGAGCATTATAAAAAAGCTCTGCAAATCGATGATAATTATGAGGTCACCTGGTTCAATTATGCCAATCTCATGCTCAAACGCGGTAGAGAAGAGGAGGCAAAAGAGATGTACAACAAAGTAATCGAGATCGACCCGAATTTTGAAGAGGCACGAGAAGCCTTAGAGAAGTTGGCATGACAAACGATCAAAAAAGTCTGGCCGTCATAATAGATGCGGACAACTCACAGCCCTCGATCATAGAGGGCCTGATGGAAGAGATCGCGAAATATGGGGTTGCCTCGGTCAAACGTATCTATGGGGATTGGACTGATCCTCGTCTGAAGGGTTGGAAGGCGCATCTTCTTGGCCATGGTATCCAGCCTATGCAACAGTTCGGATATACGGTCGGCAAGAACTCGACCGATTCGGCTATGATCATCGATGCGATGGACCTGCTTTACACGGATAAGCTTGATGGTTTCTGTATCGTCTCATCTGACAGTGACTTCACACGTCTGGCACTTCGCATCCGTGAGTCAGGTCTTAGTGTCTACGGTTTTGGAGAGAAGAAGACACCCAAGGCATTTTTGGCTGCCTGTGACAAGTTTATCTACACAGAGAACCTGCGCAAAGAGAAGAAAAGTGTCCCGGCAAAAAAACGTACACTTAAGAAAGATACTGCAAATGATGAGGGTCTGAAAGAGATCTTGAAGAATGTTGTTGAAGATACGGCTGATGATTCCGGTTGGTCCTATTTGACCCATATCCGTCAGACCATCGCGAACAGACATCCGGATTTTGATCCACGTAACTATGGGTTTTCAAGGATGATAGATCTTATCAATAGTCTGGATATGTTTGAGATCAAGAAAAACGATCCTTTCTCCCACGATAAGGCTATCTTTATTCGATGTAAGCGCCAAAAAAGAGCTTATTGAAGAGATATCTTAGGGTGTCAAGGAGAGAGTTTCTATCAGTGGTAGGGATAAAACAAGCAATAAATAGAGATGTGTCATGGCGCGTCTTGAGTAAGTTTAATTTGAAGTGTTATAGAATAATGCATTATAAATATTAGGAAAAACTATGAGCGTTGAAGAGATATACAAAATGCTGGATGCGATATCTCCTTTTGACCTGCAAGAGGCGTGGGACAACTCAGGTCTTTTGGTGGGTGACTGGAAACAAGAGGTAGACCAAGTCGTTCTAAGCATAGACCTGGACGAAGAACTTTTGCAAAATTTGCAAGAGAACACGCTGGTCATCACGCATCATCCTATTATCTTCGGCGGGCTTAAGCAGCTTCAGTTTAACCAATACCCGGCGAAACTTTTACAGACGATGTTAAAAAAGAACATCTCAAACATCGCTATGCACACTAATTTTGATCAGACTCATCTGAACGCCTATGTGGCTACACAGGTGCTGGGATATGAGATAAACGAGAAAGACGGTTTTGTGGCATATATCGATTTAGACGAGGAGTTTGATAGTTTTGCCAAGAATATCGCATCCAAGTTCGGGCTGGAGCATATCAGATGTATCAAGAACCATGAGCGGATAAGACGAGTGGCCTTGACAACAGGTTCAGGGGCTTCATTGATGAAGACGATCAAGGCAGATTGCTTTTTGACAGGTGATATTAAATATCATGATGCGATGGAAGCAAAGACGATCGGTTTATCGATGATAGACATAGGACATTTCGAAAGTGAACGATATTTTGGCGAAGTTTTAGCAAAAGATTTGGAAAATTTAGGTTTAAGCGTTATAATTTCATCATCAAAAAACCCCTTTACATATTTGTAACCAAGGAAAACAATGAATAAGCACCTACAACAGCTAGTAGACTTGTCAAAAATCGATAAAGAAATCGATTCTTTTGAACCAAAAATCGAAGAGGCAAATCACAAATACGAGACTGTGCTTGCAACAAAAGAGAGTATTGAGAAACAAATCTCTACTTTAGAAGAAGAAATTCAAGCCGAAGAACTAAAAAAGCAAAAAAATGAACTTCACCTTGCAGAGTTGACAGATAAGTTGACTGATAATGCAAAGAAAAGTGCAGAGATCAAAACTGAGCGTGAGATGAAATCCCTTCAACTTGAAGAAGAGATCGCAAAAGAGCAGGTCAACTTCGCTAACGAAGAGATCGCACGTTTGGAAAAAGTGATTGATACGAAGAAAGAATTGATCGAAGCGCAGAAAGCTCTGATCAGTGATGCAGAAGAGAAGACTGTTGCGGTTAAAGCAGAAGTCGATGCTGTACTCGAAGAGATCAATGCTGAACGTCAAAAAGTTTTCGTCAAAAAAGACAAACTGATCTCTGACATGAATCAAAAAGGTCTTTCATTTTATCAAAAGATCCGTCGTTGGGCTAAAAACACGACAGCGGTTCCAGTTAAGAACCAGGCGTGTTACGGTTGTTTCCTGACGATCAACGACAAGACTTATTCAGATGTCATCAAGGGTGAAGAGATTACAACGTGTCCTCACTGTGGACGTATTCTATATATCGATAACGGCGAAGAACAAACAGCATAAACACTATCCCTCTAAAAGGGATAGACAACTTAGCGAGGGAGTACCCTTGGGACACATTTTTACCTACATATACTATCTTTTAGCACTAGCTCTTTATATCATAGCTATTCCTATTATCTTATATCTATCGTTTAAGTCAAAGTACAAGCACTCCTTACCTGCAAGATTTTTTTTGCAGCGTACACCGTCCTTTTCCAAGGAAGGGATCTGGTTTCATGCTTGCAGTCTGGGTGAGACTAAGGCCTTAGCGCCTTTGATCGAAACAATCACCAAAGCACAAGTCAATATATCTGTTATCACACATACGGGTTTTTCTGCCGCAACGGCTTATAAAAAAGCGGCGGTGCGTTATCTTCCGTATGAACTCTTCTTGCCTTTTTGGCAGAAAAAGCAGAGGCTTCTGATCGTCTTGGAGGCAGAGCTATGGTATATGCTTTTTCTCGTGGCAGCTCAGAAAGGGACGAAGACAGTTCTGTTGAATGCCCGCATATCAGAGAAAAGCTATCCAAAGTATATGAAGATGCGATGGTTTTACAGCCGTTTGCTTGAGCACGTCGATCTCATCTATGTACAGAGTGAAATCGATAAGCAAAGGTTTGAGTCTCTGGGTGCGAAACATATCAAGGTGATCGGTAATATCAAATTGGCTCAAAAGATAACGGCGACGCAGAGTTATACGAAACCTTCAGGCATCAGCATTGTCGGCGGTAGTACGCATGAGGGTGAAGAAAGGGCTATTTTGGAGGCTTTCTTGGCCTTTAAAAAGGTACACAAGGCAGAGCTTCGTCTGATCATTGTACCCCGCCATCCTGAACGCTTTGAGGCTGTCGGTAAGATGATGCAGAAGTATGCGGATGAGAATGCTCTGAGCTTTTCTCGCTTTACGCAAACTACAGCCCTGGATACAGACCTTGTGCTGGTGGATAAGATGGGGGAGTTGAACAACATCTATGCAGTAAGTGATATCGCTGTTTTGGGTGGAGCTTTTGCTCCTATTGGTGGTCACAATCCACTTGAACCGATCGCTTTTGGATGCAAGGTCATCTCGGGCAAAAAGATATTTAATCAGCAAGAGTTGTTTAAGTATGTCAAACATGCACAATTGGTAGAAGAGGACGAACTGGCTGAGGCCTTTGCAAAGGCTCTGGATATGCCTTCTTCGCATGTGGATGAAAAAGTAGATCTTTATGAGATCAATAAATTGATCAAGGAATATGATTATGAGTAAAGTAACAGAAGACAAAGCCTATAAGGTATTGGCCGAACAAGAGGGAATATCAAATTCCAAAGCGAAAGACCTGATCGATAAGGGTTTGGTGTACGCGGGTAACCGTAAGGTGATGATTGCACGTGGTAATGTCCCTGTCAAGACAAAGTTTCGTATAGAGACTGTTGAGAAGGTCAAAGTGATCTATGAAAACAACGATATGATCGTCGTAGACAAACCTGCGTTTTTAAGCTCAGAAGAGATCGAAAAGCAGTTCAAGGATGCGAGACTTCTACACCGTCTAGATCGGGAGACCTCTGGTGTCCTGGTATTGTGCAAGGATGAAGAGTTCAGACTCAAGGCGATTGAAGAGTTCAAACATGACAGGGTCTATAAAGAGTACATAGCCTGGGTAGACGGAGACGTTATTGAAGAGTTTGAGATCGATAAGCCGATATTGACTGAAAAGCACAATAACAAGGCTAAATCTAAGATCTCTGCTTCAAAAGGCAAGGCTGCACGTACGGAAGTCTTTCCTTTGATGGTCGTCAACCACAAGAGTAAGATCAAGTTGGTCATTCACCAGGGACGTACCCACCAGATCCGTGTACACTTACGAAGTGAAAACCTTCCGATCATCGGAGATGAACTTTACGGGGGGCGCCGTGCAAGACGCATGATGCTCCATGCCCACAAGATGAGACTCTTAGACAAAGAGTTTGTATCACCGGAACCTAAAGAGTACAGACATATCGGCGGCGGTGAGTAAGTACCGCTTTATAAAGTAGCTCTAAAGTAAGAATAAACTATAATCCAAAAAATCAATTAGCAAGAAGAAATAGGAAAAAACATGTTCGATACCCTCACCAGTTCATTTACATCAGCGATAAAAAAGATTCGTTTTCATGATGACGAGAAGGCACTTAAAAAAGCGCTAACGGAGTTAAAGAAAAATCTTTTAAAAGCAGATGTGAACCATAAGGTTGTGAAACAACTTTTAGCTGATGTCGAAGATGATGTAAAGGCAGCGGGCATAGGTAAAGACCAGTTCTTGAACTCTATGCAAACACGTCTACACGAATTACTTCTTGTCCCTGGTCATCAGGGCTTTGTCTTTGCTTCGAAGCCACCGACCACGATCTTGATGATGGGTCTACAAGGTTCAGGTAAGACGACGACAACGGGTAAACTGGCTTACTATCTCAAGTCAAAGCAGAAAAAAGTTCTGGTCGCTGCGGCCGATCTTCAGCGTATGGCAGCCGTCGAACAGCTAAAGCAGGTTGGTGCTTCCGTTGAGGTCGATGTGTATGCTGACGAGAACGAGAAAGACCCGGTGAAGATCGCAAAAGCGGCGATGAAAAAAGCAGAAGATGGGCTTTATGATGTGCTACTGATAGATACCGCAGGTCGTTTGGCTATTGATGAAGAACTTATGAACGAGCTTAAAGCGGTCAAAGATGCTGTGAATCCGGATGAGGTCTTTTATGTGGCCGATTCATTGACGGGACAGGACTCTGTCCGTACGGCGTCCAGCTTCAACGAGCAGATCGGTATCGATGGTGTCATCTTGTCAAAATATGATGGTGATTCTAAGGGCGGTGTCGCACTTGGCATCGCTTCTCAGGTACAGGTCCCACTTCGCTTTATCGGTAATGGTGAAAAGATGCCGGACCTTGAGGTCTTTTTACCTGATCGTATCGTTAACCGTCTAATGGGATATGGTGATATCGAAGGTCTCGCTGAGAAGACGGCAAATGTGATCGATGAGAAAAAAGCCAAAGAGATGACCAAGAAGATCAAGAAGGGTCAGTTCAACTTCAATGACTTTTTGGAACAGATGGAGAGCATGAAGAAGATGGGTAGCATGAAGTCTATCATAGGCATGATCCCGGGCATGGGTGCTATGGGTGATGCTCTGAAAAACTTTGACCTTGAGAATTCAGGTGAGCTCAAGAACATCAAAGCAATGGTCTCTTCGATGACGCCTAAAGAACGTGAAAACCCGGATCTTTTAAACAACTCAAGAAAACAGCGTATCGCTACGGGGTGTGGGATGGATGCTATGGACGTGAATCGTGTTCTCAAGCAGTTTAAAAATGCATCGAAGATGGCGAAAAAGTTCTCAGGTAAAAAAGGGATGCAGGACCTTCAAAATATGATGTCTCAGATGCAAGGTGGTAAGATGGGCGGGCTTCCTCGTTAGTCTTCCTTCCGCTATTTTAGTTTAAAAACCAAGAATGCGTAACTACGGCTTCCATTTAAGATAAAATTACGCTATACTTCCAACTCAGTTCGACATTTTCTTAAAGAGTACCTCTATGATAAGAAGATGAAAGTAACTCGACACAAAGATTAAAGTGAGTATCTTTAAGATATTGACTTTAACCTTTTGTGCCGGTTACATGTATACGTCTACATTAAGACGGTAAGAGGAAAGCACCTTGCTCACCAAGTGTTTTACACCTTGGTTTTGTAATAACTTTCCCCCTTACTTTTTTATTCTGACTATAGATGTAACCAGCAGCAAATGATATGAAAATATCATCCGCAATGGGTAAAATATTTTATTTAAGGAACAATATGACAGTAATTCGTTTAACTCGTATGGGTCGTAAAAAACAACCTTTCTACCGTATCGTAGTGACAGATTCTCGTAAG
>JBFEXN010000028.1:0-13622 GCA_041562655.1 Sulfurimonadaceae bacterium | reverse complement strand
GACAGGTGTGCTTTGAAGCGTATCAGATTCATTTGCCGGTACGTGAGCAGGACTTGCAGTGTCTATTGACTCGCCTTTTGAGTGTTCTAACTCTTCAAGAGTAGAGAGGATAACATCTTTTAATTCCATAGTTTTAGCAACCACCTTTCAAACTCGTTAAACTCAATGGGGTCTTCCATCTTAATAAAAAACTCTTTCATCTGCTCGTTACAGCCAAGAAATTTTTTACGCATACCGCTAAGACGGCGTATTGCTATCTTGGCATCTGCATTTTTAGGATCTTTTTTCAAGATCTCTTGATAAATTTCCAAAGCCTCTTCTTTGAGGCCTTGAAGTTCGTAAATGTTCGCGAGGGTTAGTGTTTGCATTGCGCCGCGTAATTAGCGATAATAGAACCCATCTCAGAAGTCGAACACACTTCTTTTGCGTCATACATACTAATATCTTTTGTACGGTAACCTTCACTAAGCGCCTTCGCGATCGCAGCATCGATCTTATCAGCCGCTGCAACTTCATTGAGTGCGTAACGCAACATCATCGAAGCCGAAGAGATTGTTGCAATCGGATTGGCAATACCTTGACCTGCGATATCTGGTGCCGAGCCGTGAATAGGCTCATATACACCAACCTTGCTACCAACAGAAGCTGAAGGAAGAAGACCAATTGATCCTGAGAGCATAGACGCCTCGTCGCTTAGAATATCACCAAAGATATTTCCTGTCAACATGACATCAAACTGCTTCGGATCACGAATAAGCTGCATCGCTGCATTGTCGACATACATATGAGAAAGTTGGACTTCAGGATACTCTTTAGCAACCTCTTCTACTTCTTCTCTCCAAAGCTGACTGACATCAAGAACATTTGCTTTATCGATCGAGCAGACACGTTTATCACGTTCCATTGCAGATTTAAAAGCGACATGCGCGATACGGTTGATCTCATCACGCGTATACACCATGGTATTCCAACCCTTATTCTCATCACGGCCCTTTGGCTCACCAAAATAGATGCCACCGATAAGTTCGCGTACCACCATAAGATCAACACCTTTGATGATTTCAGGCTTCAAAGAACTTGCATTAATCAGTTCATCATATACCATCGCAGGGCGAAGGTTCGCAAATACACCCAACTCTTTTCTAAAACGAAGAAGACCTGATTCTGGACGTTTTTCACGCGGAAGGGAGTCCCATTTTTCACCACCGATTGCACCAAACAACACGGCGTCACTCTCCATTGCTACTGTAATTGTCTCTTGTGGAAGAGGATCACCATGAACGTCATAGGCTATACCGCCCATCAAAACTTCTTTATATTTAAGCTCAAACCCTTCACTCGAAGCAACAGCATCTAAAACTTTAACTGCTTCATCGATTATCTCAGGACCGATCCCATCGCCTTTAATAAGCGCTATCTTGTATGTTGCCATTATTTAGCCTCTTCCACTTCTTTTTTTGCAAAATTCATCAATCCACCTGCAGCAATCAACTCTTGCATAAAAGGTGGAATTGGTGTGAATTCATATGTTTTATTTGTCGTAAGGTTTGTTATCGTACCTGCATCCATATCGACTCTTATTCTTTGACCTTCGGTGATCTCCGCACTCTGTGGAAGTTCAAATATCGGCAGACCCATGTTGAAGGCATTTCGATAGAAGATACGAGCAAAAGTTGGCGCAATGACAGCCGCGACACCGGCCGCTTTTAAAGCGATCGGAGCATGTTCACGAGAAGACCCACAACCAAAGTTCTCACCGGCTACGATGATATCTCCGGCTTGCATCTTGTTGACAAACTCCGGATCAGCGTCTTCCATCACATGTTTAGCCAGTTCTTCAGGAACAGAAGTGTTTAAATATCTAGCCGCAATGATAAGATCGGTATCTATATCTTTGCCAAAATTCCAAACTTTACCTTCAATTGTTTGCATATAATATCCTGCATCAAAGAGTATTGTTAAAAACACAGTTCTCAAAATACTCTTATGTTAAATTTTTTGTGATTCTAGCCAATGTGAGGTTTAAAAGAGTTTAAATAGGCTTGGCGAATTAGTTTATATTAATTAATAATACCATAATTATGGCATTATTATCGTTTCAGATTTACAACTGTCTGAAGCATTTCATCTGATGTAGTTATCGCTTTTGAATCAGCTTCATAGGCTCTTTGTCCCGTAATCAGTTCTGTTAGTTCGACGACCAGTTGAACATTGGAAAGTTCGACAAACCCCTGTCTTAACTGCCCAAGACCGTTTAGGCCGGGAGTGTCTTCTATGGGAACACCCGAAGCTTCCGTCTCAAGATAAAGCGTATCACCCAAAGAGTGAAGGCCGGCCGGATTAATAAAGTTATTCGTAGTGATCTGTCCTATTTGAGTCGCTTGTGTTTGACCTGGTTGGATGACAGTGACGATCCCGTCAGTACCGATATTAATGTCGGTAGCATCATCAGGAACAACGATCTCAGGAATGAGTTTGTATCCGTCGGAATTCACGATCGTCCCGTTCTCATCAAGCTTGAAAGCCCCGTTTCTCGAGTACGATTCACTTCCATCAGGAAGTTCGATCTTAAAAAAACCCTTACCTGTGATGGCAATATCGAGGTTGTTAGCCGTCTGCTTCAGGTTACCCTCTGTGAAGATCTTGGTAATGGCAGTAGGACGCACACCAAGACCGACCTCGATCCCTGTAGGTGACTTAGTGATCTGAGACGTACCCGTCCCCGCATACTCCATCGTTTGATACATCAAGTCAGCAAACTCGGCGCGTGATGATTTGAATCCAATGGTATTGACATTGGCAATGTTGTTTGACGTATTGTCAATGTGAAGTTGTTGTGCCAGCATTCCTGTTGAAGCTGTATAAAGTGATCTCATCATGGCTGTTCCTTAGTCTTAAGCTCTAGTGCTGGCAATCTTGTCAATTGCCTCACGGTTCATCTCATTCATCTGCGTATCCATTGCTTTTTGATACATACCTACTAGCCGTTGTGTCTCTATCATGCCCACCATTGATCGTATCGCATTGACGTTGCTCTTTTCCAAGAAACCTTGACTGACGGCACCTGATCCTTTAACGGCAGTAAACTTGTCACTTAAATCAGGCGTAAAAAGATTATCTCCGGCATGCGTGAGTTTGTTCATGTTTTCCGGTTCGACCAGCAGCAACTCGCTTCCAGGCACAAAAGTACTGTCGCCTGGAACCGTGTAGGAGAACTTTACATTCTTATCAAGTTCAACACTTGTTGAATCGACATTGAACTTGATGAAATTTCCATTCTTAAAATAATCCGCAGGAAGTACTTTGTGGCCTTTTTTAGTAACAAGCACGCCTTCATCATCCAAAGCAAATGCACCATCCTTTGTCAACTTAACGCCATCTGGAGTAAGTACAGCAAAAAAGAGGTTCTCTTCTTTTAGTGCGACGTCAAACGTATTAGATGTCTGCTGAAAAGCACCGATGCTCATATCGTTGTACCCCTCGATGACCTGCGGGACACGCGCCACCGTTCTGTGAGTAAACTTTGCAGACTCTTTGGTATGGTTATCCAAAGGAAGTTCATCCCTTTTCTCCTGGTATAAGCGAAGAAAATCGCCTATCACCAGGTCCTGTCTTTTGTATCCATTTGTGTTTACATTGGCAAGATTGTTCGTTATGTTGTCCAGTCTCGAGAACTGAGCAACCATCCCACCAGCAGCAGAGTAAAATCCGTTTTGCATCTGTGCTCCTTTTTAAATCTGAAAGACTTAAGCAAAAGACGTTCCATGATTAAAACAGTATAAATATCCAAGAAAGACGATAGATTCAAACAAGCTTGAACACTCCCTACACAAGAGCGTTTAATGGCCGATATAGCTACAATTAATAAAAGTTTGGGTATAATCCATCCTTTAATTTGAATTAAACAACATCTGCAAGGAGTCTCTTTGTCTGCAAAAGAGCTAAACAAAAACATAGAAGAACTGTTTTCCAATCATTCTGATGACACGTGTATCACTTACGAAGAGATCGTAGAGCTTTTTGATAAAGCCCCTACTGGTACGCAAATCAAAAACATTATCAAGCATGCGCAAAAATACAAGCGATGTCTGTTCACATCTTCAGAGCACGCCAAACTACTCAACCAGCAAGAGTCTGATGCTCGTCGCAAAGCGCAACAGAAAATGCTTGAAGACGCTGACAACGAAGATTTTGACATCATGAAAGAACGCGAACTGCTGGAGTGGTCTCGATCTGACTCGCCTGTTCGTATGTATCTTCGCGAGATGGGGCAGATCCCCCTATTGACAAAAGAAGAAGAGGTCTCGATTTCAAAGCGCATTGAAAACGGTGAGAATATTATTCTTGATGCCATATGTTCTGTTCCTTACCTGATAGACTTTATCTTGGACTATAAAGACCCTTTGATCAACAGAGAGCGACGTGTTAAAGAGTTGTTTAAAAACTTTGAAGACGAAGGCGCAGAAGGTGGGTCTGATGATGACTCAAGCGCAGACTCTGATGACTCTGATGATGAAGAAAAAGAGGTGAAGCTTACAGCAAAAGACAAAAAACGTGTCGATAAAGTTGTTACAAGCTTTAAAGCTTTAGAAAAAGCCAAAAAAGATTGGATGAAATCAGCAGACAAAGAGTTCCCTGAAGACAAAGATGATATTGAACATATCACACACTTCTTGACATCCAGTTTTAAAAAGAAGATCCTTAAAGAACGTCTCTTAGACCTTGGACCGACTTCAAAACTTATTAACGAGTTGGTTAAATCGATGGAGACCGCTCTTCACAGTGAAGACGGCTTCGAAAAAGAGCTTAAACGCTTAGAATACAAACTGCCGCTTTTCAACGAAACGCTACGTAAGAACCACCAACTTCTTCTTGAAGAGATCGTTGACCTTACAAAAGAGGATGTGACAGCTAAAGTTCCAGAAGCGACCATGGTCAGTACCTATATGGAGATAAAAAAACTTATTCAGACGAATGAGGCATCAAAAGACAGCTTTGATATGGAACCTGAAAAACTCATGGATATCCTTGAGCAGATCAAGCGTGGTAAAGAGATCTCTGAGATTGGCAAGACACGTATGGCCAAATCTAACCTTCGCCTTGTTGTTTCGATCGCTAAGCGCTATACAAACCGTGGTCTTCCTTTCTTGGATTTGATTCAAGAAGGAAACATCGGTCTTATGAAAGCCGTTGATAAGTTTGAATACAAAAAAGGGTATAAGTTCTCGACATATGCGACATGGTGGATCCGTCAGGCTATTTCACGTGCGATCGCTGACCAGGCACGTACCATCCGTATTCCAATCCATATGATTGAGACGATCAACAGAATCAACAAGATCATGCGTAAACACCTTCAAGAAGAAGGAAAAGAGCCGGATGTCGACACAATCGCCAAAGAGGTTGGTCTGACTGTTGAAAAAGTCAAGAACGTGATCAAGATCACCAAAGAGCCTATATCACTTGAAGCACCTATCGGTAATGAAGAAGATGGCCGTTTTGGAGACTTTATTGAGGACAAAAACTCCATCTCACCAGCCGAGTCGATCTTAAAAGACGATCTTAAACTTCAGATAGAGGGTGTATTAGAACAACTCAACGAAAGAGAAAAAGCCGTTATCAAAATGCGCTTTGGAATCATGGATGATGAGAGTGACCGAACACTAGAAGAGATCGGAAAAGAACTTAATGTCACTCGTGAGCGTGTTCGTCAAATCGAATCTTCTGCAATCAAAAAACTAAAACATCCTAAAGTTGGACGTAAACTCAAAAACTATATCGAAGAATAACAAAAAGGTCTTTGATGAATTTTTGTGAGAAGTGGATTGAGTTCGACTACAATCCATATCTGCTTTTTGACAGCAATGGAAAGATACTTTCGTTAAACAATGAAGCCCAATATCTTCTTGGATATACGGACACTGCTTCATTGTTCAAACTTGCCATCACTTACGCAAATGCCAATACTGGATTTAAAACAAGTTTTCTGGACCTTGAGTACGGCCGCTTCCGTTTCTTTGCTTTGATGGTCGGCTATGACAACGAAGAAGAGATAGGACTACGACTCTTTCAATCCCCAGCTTTTCATTATTCCCAACCTAGTGTCGAGGGTGATCTGGTAAATATCTATACACTAGTGGACCTGTGCATAAGCTCAAATTCTATTGGCAATACCATCGAGTTCGAGAAAGACTTTGACCCGACCATACCAGATATCCGTATCCCTACCGAGAGGTTTATCAAACTGCTTAACAAAGTCTACGAGATGCATAAACTTTCGGAAAAAATCATTACCAAGATCTATTTTCGTGTCGGTGAGTATATTAAGACTGAAGATAAGAAGTTCACGCTCTTCTCAATAGAAGTGCTCAGTGATCTGCCTAATAAAAACTATATCTCTGAATTAAAAGTACTGGCAGGAAAGATGAATGTCTTCATTGACTTCAAAGACAATACCACCATCTTAAACATACCGATCATTACTGATTAAAAGAGCGTATACCTATAAAAATCGCAGAGACGATTCCAAATCCCAAACCGATAAGAAAAGCTGTGATATCGAGAATATGATTATTATTAAGTCCTATAAAACATAATACCAAGATGATGTAAGGGATGAAACGCCAAGCAGAAAAAAGGCCGGGCGTAGACTTGATGGTCTTTTTTAGGCTCTCTTTGTTTTGTTTCAGGCGTGCTTTTTCCTCTTTGACTACTTGGGCGAGATCTGTTTCATCGTCCTGTATACTTTCAGTACTCTCCTCGTATAACTCATAAGGATCCTCTATCTTCTCAAGCACTGTATTGTCATCCGCCCCCTCGCCTGCTTCAAGGCGTTTGTGCACAAGCGTTTTATAGCCATGAAAAGAGCCAAAGACTATAAACATCGATGAGAAGAATGCCAATTCAAAGTTGAGCAACCAGTACCAATATCCCAAAGAGAACAGTGTCAGTGCAAAGACAAGCTTGACTAAGAACAGTCCATAGATAAATCTACGCATCGTCCTCGTCATCATACAGTGGTTTTTGGTCTTGGTAACGAGGGTTATTCTTTTTAAGCTCTTCGAATTCCCTTAGCTGCTTTTTATACGCTTTGAATACATTAAGAAGGGCTGCCGAAACACCGATGAACACACCTATCCATAAGACCCATTTGACATCAAACATCTTTTGGAGGCCGATTCCGATACCAACACCGATCAATATGGCAACAACCATCGAAACACCAAGAGAGAGGCTGTCCACACCCTCGATGATCGGTTTTATTCTTGGTTTTTTTTCTTCAGACATTAAATTCTTCCCATCACTTTTTTAGCTGCATCTATCGTTTTTTCTATCATCTCATCAGTCGTTGCCGTCGAAATGAACCCTGTCTCGTATTGCGAACAAGCGAAATAGATACCTTCCTCAAGCATACCGGCATGAAAGGCAGCAAAACGTTTTTCGTCACTTGCACAGGCATCATCAAAGTTCTTGACTTTTTTATCGCTGAAGAAGAAACCAAACATAGAGCCACGGACTTCAGTTTGAAGTGCGATACCATTTGCTTCTGCAGCCTCTTTCATACCTTCTAAAAGTCGAACTGCACGCTTTTCCAAGATACCGTATAAGATCGACTTATCTTTTAACTTTGTGATCGCAGCAAGGCCGGCTGCCATAGCCACAGGGTTACCACTAAGTGTTCCTGCCTGATAAACAGGGCCTTCTGGTGATAGCTGGGCCATCACCTCTTTTTTACCACCGAAAGCGCCTACTGGCATACCGCCACCGATAACCTTACCCATTGTGATAAGATCAGGTATCGTACCGGTAATATCTTCTGCTCCTCGCAGTGTTGCTCTGAAACCACTCATGACTTCGTCAAAGATCAACAGCGCGCCGTTCTCATCACATAAGGTCCTAAGTTCTGCTAAAAAGTCTTTCTCAGCCGGCACAAGACCCATATTACCGGCGATCGGCTCGATGATGATACAAGCAATATCACTGCTTTGCTCAAAACATTTTCTTACACTCTCAATATCATTGTATTTTGCCAAGAGGGTATGTTTTGTAAAATCCGCTGGAACACCTGGAGAAGATGGGCTTCCAAAGGTCACCATGCCAGACCCGGCCTGGACCAAGAGTGAATCACTATGGCCGTGATAGCACCCCTCAAACTTGACAATATCATCTTTGCCCGTAAAACCGCGAGCGAGTCGAATAGCACTCATAACAGCTTCAGTCCCGCTACTTACGAAGCGTATTTTTTCCATCGATGGTATCAAGTCAACGACAAGTTTAGCCAACTGAGTCTCAGCCAAGGTCGGTGCACCAAAACTCAAACCATTTTTAACGGCACCGATAACAGCATTTTCAATACTCTCATCTGCATGGCCAAAGATTAGCGGCCCCCAACTTTGCACATAGTCGATATAACGGTTACCGTCTATATCTACCAGGTAACCACCCTCGCCTTTTTCAATAAAAATAGGTGTTCCACCAACACTTTTAAACGCTCTTACCGGTGAGTTTACACCACCTGGGATCAGCTCCTGAGCTTCATTAAATGCATTTTGACTTGATTGAGTATTCATAAAGTTCCTGTTAGATAATAATTGAAGAAGTATATCAAAAGAGTTTTAAATGCAATTTATCCTAAGTTGCTATAATGCTAAAAACTAAAGCTGACAAGCCTTTCTATGGTACTTCCGGCATTTAAAAGATAATACTATATGAGTAGAAACACAGCAGCATTACTGATCGCAATTATGTTCCATATATTGCTGTTTGTCTTGTTCTACTTTTTCATGCATGCAAGCCCAGACTCTATCACAAAACCTCAAGAGCACAGGGTCAAAGTCTCTCTAAAAAAGAGACCGAAAACCTCTGAAAAATCTGCTGCGGTAAAAAATGAGATAAAGCCCATTCAAAAAGTTCCTCCTATGCCAAAAGGCAAGCAGTTAAAAAAACTGGCAAAGAAAAAAATCTTACCATCGACCCAACCTGTTCAGAAAAAACCCGTGCCTAAAAAGATTGTTGAAAGACCAAAGGTTCTCAAAAAGAGTGTTGTTCAAAACAAACAGGCCTATATCAAGGCTCATC
This sequence comes from Sulfurimonadaceae bacterium, assembly GCA_041562655.1. Classification (GTDB taxonomy): domain Bacteria; phylum Campylobacterota; class Campylobacteria; order Campylobacterales; family Sulfurimonadaceae. Next base: position 4,544 of record JBFEXN010000028.1, on the reverse strand, counting down.
CCAAACAGGTCAATAAAGACATCAACATAACGAAACAACCTCAAAAGAAAAGTGCTCTATACACCATGCTTTCCAAGAAGCAAAAGACACAAAAGCAGACCAAACAGACACAGCAGTCCGGTACACATATCGGTGGTGACTTTAAAGAAGCCTATGGAGAGGCATTCGGTAGACTATCTGCAGGAGAACAACAATACATCATCGATAACCAGGAGATAATGCGCCGAATCACCCAAGAGCAGCTAAACCGACTTGCTCCGGTCAATATCCCAAGAAACCTGCATGTCAATACTATGAATATCATTGAGTTCTACCTGCATCCCAACGGTGATATCAGTGGACTAAAAGTCATCTCACCATCCGGACAGCAAATCCTGGATGACACCTCTACACAAACAGTGGAATATTCCTATCATCGTTATCCCTTGCCAAAGCAAAAGACCCTCGTCAGATACAAGGTAGGATATTATCTAGGTGGACGAAGACGCTAAAAGTCTACTGGCACATCTCATTATCGCTGTAAAGCTTTGGAGACCAGGAGAGTCCACGCTCATCCAATTCGTCGTGTAAAATGAAAAGTTGTGACTCTTTTGCCGGGGCTGTATAGTCATCTGGAGTCAAAATGCCTATTCCTCCTGTCATCATACTCTCGAGTGTCTCTGTCTTTATCTTGGCTCCTGAGAGGCTTACTTCCATGCTAATTCCGCCTGCGTTATAAAAGTAGGAATTACTACGGATCAAGTGCGCATAACAAGGCTCGATAAAAAGTTCGATATCAACACCTGTGGCATCATCACTTAATCGGTACTGCGTAACAGAACCGATCTTTACCTGTCGATAATATACAGGAGTGCTCTTTTGGACACCCCCTAATCTTTGTGCCTGCACGACGACACGAAGGCCCTCCTCATTTAGATGCGGAGAGGGTGAATCCGCCATCAAATTGAAATACGCTTTGCTGACATCCGAATGACCGGCTTTTAAGGCGATGGACGTACCTTTTAGAGCCGCCGAAAAGTTCTCTATGCCCTGCAGACTCATCTCAAATGACTCTGTCCAAAACAGCGTATCCTCTTTCATAAGATCAGCGTATTCACTGTCTATCTTCAAATCAAGTTCAACACCCTCTTTGACAACTCTTATCCTCTCAACACTCCCGATGATGACACTCTTGTACGTGACAAGATTACCTACGACAATTCCATATGAGTCTTTGCTAAAAAGTGTCACATCCGTGTATTTGTGCATCGCTTTTGCTTTTGTATCATACAGCTTGTATCTTTCGTTATCACGTGCCGGTGTAAACTTTTTGGATGCCGGAGTAAAAAAAGCGATTCCACCACTTAATACAGACTCTACCGATTCGGTATTGATCTCGAAACCACTCAAGTCAAACTTCGCATCAACACCGCTAGCATTGTAAAAGAGGGTGTTATCATGGACTTCCTTGGCATACGCGTCCAAGATAAAGGCCTTGATGACAAGCCTTTTGATCTTTGCATCCCATTCATATGAGAGTATCTTACCCACCTTGATCTGCTTATAATAGATCGGCGAGCCCTCTTTAAGTGATCCCAACTGTTCGGCAAGCAGTGTGATGCGAATACCCTCTTGACCTAGATATTCTTCTTCCTTGAGTTGAGTATAGCTCGTATGGAGTCGATATCTTTTGTGGATTTTTTTGTCCGCGTTAAAGTCAGGTGTCTCAACTCCGATGCCCCCGCGTAGTAAGCTCTCTAAACTTCCCGTGCGCATGTCGATACCATCAAGACCTGCTTTTATCTCCATACCGCCTCTGTGATAAAACACCGATGAAGAGTTCAGAAGTTGCGCGTATTGCGGCTCGACAATAAGATCGATGGTAAAGCTACGTTTATCCTCGTTGATCCTGTAGGCGGCAACAGCACCGATTGCTATCCCATGGTAAGAGACTTCAGCACCTTCTTTAAGGTTTTTGAGGTCATCTGTCAAAACACTAATACGAGTCCCCTCTTTAATCGGTCCTCTCCCATGCAGAACAAAACTTGATCTTGTTAAGGAATCGATGTCTGTACTTACAAAATTTATATAATTACCCTTGAGTATCGCATCAAGCCCCTCAACATGATCAAACCTAAGTTTCGGCTCTACCAACCAAAAGTAGGCAGCTTTATTGGCGAAACTTCTAAAATCATTATGCACTTTGGCATAAACCCTTGTCTTGTTTTGAATCGGATCATACTTAAGCGATTGAACAAGTCCTGCCTCGACCCCTTTATAATAAAGCTTGGTAATGCCAGGTTCAATGCTCTTATGCTCATCCATAATCAAGACGATTTCTTCATCACTGAGCATCACTTCCTCGTAGCTGTCATACAAACGAAACCTCTCCTTGTCGGTCACCACAGGAGAGGATAAACAGCCTTCATCGTTGTGCATACCAATACCGCCTGCAATAAAACTGGCAAACGAACCCATCCGAACTTTGACCCCGCTGAGGCCCGCTTTGATATCAAGAGCATCTTTTTTATAAAAGATAGATTCCTTGTGCACCAGATCCATATACTCTGTATCGATACGCAGATAGAGGTCTATACTTTTTTTATCATCTGAGAGCTTTTTGTCTTCAACCTTTCCAATAGCCTGCTTGTTATATATGACCGGTGCTCCAATGGCGATATCTCCCTGATCAACAGTGTTGACGATGACTGATATTCCCGGGCTGAACACGTTGACGGGTGGCGAGCTCAGAGCAATAAAATGGTCTTCATACGGGAGGGCATGTAGTTGTTCTTTGGTATTGGCCGCAGGCATAACAGATATATAGATACCGCTTACTATCGTATTTAGGCCCGAGACTTCCGTAAGACTCACCTTTGGCTCGACCTTCCAAAACTTGTTGCCCTTTCTGGTGACACCTTCTGCTGCCCTTTTATCGATCAAGGCACTGATCTCAAGCTTTGAGACATCATCTTCTTTGATATGGATATCTTCGACAACACCGATCTTAATACCCTTGTACATAATAGGTGTCTTACCGTTTCTGATACCATCACCATTTTCAATAACGATGCTGATACGTGTACCCGCATTGACATAGTTTTTCCAGATCATACCGGCAGTGATCAAAAAGGCGACAATGGGAGCCACCCAGATCAATGATATGCCACTTTTGTCTTTTTTTAGACCTATTGCCAACTCATCATTATCTTTCATCACTATCCTTATCATCTGTTTTTTCATCCCACAATAGACGCGTATCAAAACTGTCCGTTGCTATCATTGTTAAGATCACCATTGTAGCAAAAGATATTGCCGCATATCCCGTGCTCACACGCGCAAACTCCCCAAAGTGTACAAGCGAGATCATCAAACCTATCACAAAGATGTCCAACATAGACCATTTTCCTATAACACTTATCATCTTGAACAGCTTGTGCTTTTCACTTAGCTTCCATTTGGAGCCTGAATGTACAGAGTACAACAGATAAAAAAGTGTGATCAGCTTCCATACGGGAATAAAGACACTGGCAATAAAAATCACTGTACCGACAAAAAACTCGCCATGCTCGTAAAAATAAAATATCCCGTCTAAAATCGTACTGTCTTCAAACGTCGTAACGGTATCCGTCTTCATGATTGGGAAAAAATTCGCCGGTATAAAAAAGAACAATGCGGCGATAGAAAGGGCCAATGTCCTTTTGAAAGAGTTGAGTTTTCGCTGATGCAAAGGCTCATCACATATCGGGCAGACCTGCATATTGACAGATGAGATATTGTTACAGTTAAGACAAAGGGAGACGTTTGCTTTGATATCAGTCAGCATGGTGATAGACCTTCCAAACCTGTTTTGGGTCAAACCGGCTGCTCAAAAGAAAGGAGAAAATCATCAAGAACACGAACAGCACAAGCCCCGTGCCGAAAACGACTTCGGCCGTTGCACTTAACTTGATGGTAGAGACAAGAATTCCGATCAAATAGACATCAAGCATGACCCAATGACGTATGATGGACAGGGTTTTAAAATAGAACTTCATATATCTAGGTTTTTGATTGTTAATCAAAGGCGTAAACAACAGAATCGATACGATTATCTGAATAAAGGGGGCCAAGATCGACGTAAAGAACACCAGCACACTTAAAGTGGGGTATCCGTCCTCATAAAAATAGTGCAAAGCACTCAGCATAGTGTTCACGGCACCTTCGCTCCCCATCTCAAACGTCATGATTGGCAGTAGCATTGCCGGAAAAAACAGTATCAATGCTCCGATGGCTAAGCCCAGATCAGCTTCAATATTATGGGGTCGCTTTCGTACGGACCTCCCGCATCGTGGACAAATAATCTGATCAGCAAATGCATCATCCTCAATAAGAAGGCCGCATATTGAACAACATAGCACTTCATTCATGTCTGTATTATACCCTTAATATATCTATGAAATGAAAAAGAAGATAAAGACATCTCTTTTATCAACTCGACCGGTTCAATCTCATCCAGAACTTTGGCATTGACCCCGAATTGAGTTCCATCAAGGCAAAATAAACCACTATAAGCACAAGGGTCG
>JBFEXN010000027.1:0-14137 GCA_041562655.1 Sulfurimonadaceae bacterium | reverse complement strand
CATCCTCATTAGGGTTATAGACAAAACCAAACTGCTTGTTGACCTTGTCTGTGAATTTCTTAGTCTTTTCCATTTCAGCCAGAAACTCTGGTGAACTCATATCGATTTGTTGCATCATTTTTGGGTTCTCTTTTTATTTTGAATTGGGTAAGTATATTAGCTCAACACTTAAAAAACACCCAAAAGTTCGCAACTTCATTTCACGTAAAGTAACTTTAAGAACTTGAACGGGTATTATAGGCATATAAGCTTGTATTGGGTAAAATCACGCAAAATTTTCTATTATATAGGATAGACATGCGAACGCATTATTGTACTGATTTAAACGAGAGCCATATCGGCCAAGAGGTTACTGTTGCCGGTTGGGCGAATAGTCATAGAGACCATGGTGGTATTATATTTATTGACCTGCGTGACAACAGCGGGCTTGTTCAACTTACCTGTGATCCAGCAGACAGCAAAGAAGCCCATGCAACGGCTGATAGTGTACGTGATGAGTTCGTACTGATCGCAAAGGGCAAGGTGCGTGCTCGTGGTGAGGGCCTAACCAATCCACGTCTTAAAACAGGAACGATCGAGATTATTGTCGACGAGCTTATCATAGAAAATCGCTCTGAGCCTGTTCCATTTGTTATTGGCGATGATAATGTCGGTGAAGAGACGACCCTAAAGTACCGATACCTGGAACTTCGTAATACTAAGACTTATGAGACTTTCCGCCTTCGTTCAAAAGCAGCGATCGCAGCACGTAATTCACTGGATGAGCTAGGCTTCCTTGAAGTCGAAACGCCGATACTTACAAAATCCACTCCGGAAGGTGCACGTGACTACCTGGTCCCTTCACGTGTACACGAGGGTGAGTTCTATGCCCTTCCTCAATCCCCTCAACTCTTTAAGCAGTTATTGATGGTAGGCGGATTTGACAAGTATTTCCAGATCGCTCGCTGTTTCAGGGACGAAGACCTTCGTGCCGACCGTCAACCTGAGTTTACACAGATAGACGTTGAGATGAGTTTTTGTAACCAAGAAGATGTCATTGCCACAGCGGAAAAACTTTTAAAAGACATGTTCAGTGCTTGTGGCGTTGAAGTCCAAACACCTTTCCCTCGCATGACACACTCAAATGCGATGGAAAAATATGGTTCTGACAAACCTGATCTACGTTACGGTCTTGAGATGGTCGATGTTATCGATATCTTTGCTAAATGCGACAATGAGATCTTTACCAAGATAGCATCTCAGCCTAAGACTCACCGTATCAAAGCACTTAAAGTACCGCAAGGTGACACGATCTTCTCAAAACGTGAGATGAAAAGCTTTGAGGACTTTGTACGTAAGTTCGGTGCAGCAGGTCTTGGTTACTTCCAGATGAAGGAAGATGGTCTTAAGGGTCCTCTGACGAAGTTCTTCGCACAGACTGAGATCGACGCGCTAGTCGAGAGATGTGAGCTTGAAGTCGGAGATGTTATCTTCTTCGGTGCAGGTGAGAAAAAAGTCGTTTGGGATTATATGGGACGTTTTCGCATCTTCCTTGCAGAGCATGAGAAAATGGATATCATCGATCCTGATGAGTTTGCTTTCACATGGGTCGTTGACTTTCCGATGTTTGAGATCGAAGATGGACGCGTCAAGGCACTTCACCATCCATTCACAATGCCTGCAGACATGGATAAAGAGCATCTAGAGGATATTGAGTCTATCGCATATGACATTGTACTTAACGGTACCGAGCTTGGTGGTGGATCGATTCGTATCCATAAAGAAGAGATCCAATCAAAGGTCTTTGATCTTATGGGCATCGAAGAGGAAGAAGCACAGTCTAAATTCGGCTTCTTACTGGATGCACTTAAATTTGGTGCACCACCACACGGTGGTTTTGCGATCGGTTTTGACCGTCTTATCATGCTGCTTACTAAGCAGAGTTCTATTCGTGATGTTATTGCCTTCCCTAAAACGCAAAAAGCTTCATGTCTTTTGACTCAGGCACCTAGTCCGGTTGATAACGCTCAACTACGTGACTTGCATATTCGTCTCCGAGAGACACCGAAGAAAGACGCGTAATTGATGAAAAAGCTTATTCTTATCATCGGTGCACCTGGCTCAGGCAAGACTACCGATGCGGAGCTTATTGCCGAACAGAACAAGGACATCATCAAACACTACTCGACAGGAGACCTACTTCGAGATGAAGTCGCCTCAGGGAGTGAAAGAGGGAAGATAATCGACAGCTTTATCTCAAAGGGAAATATTGTTCCAATTGAGATCGCTATCGAAACGATTATTTCTGCGATCAAAGCCACCCAGCTTGATACGATCATCATAGACGGCTACCCTCGTTCGAACGAACAGATGAATGCCCTGGATGAATATCTTGCAAAAGAAGACTCCATCAAACTTGTCAGTGTGATCGAAGTTGAAGTATCTGAGCAGACAGCCAGAGACAGAGTACTTGGTCGTGCTCGTGGAGCTGATGACAACGATGAAGTCTTTAACAATCGTATGAAAGTCTATTTGGATCCTTTAACCGACATTCAAGAGTTCTATACTCAACAAAAAATCCTCACAAAGATCAGCGGAGAGGCCGCTATCGAAGATGTAGTTTCTGAGATGGAAGCCTTTATTAAAACCAAAATATAACCTTAATCTCCTACAAGAGATCAACTATATAGTTTTTTATATAGTTGATCTTACAAATAAAAACCTCTCCCTACATGTGGCATTCACAACCATTTCATTTTGATAAATCACGCTTTTGTGTATAATACAGTAACTTAAGTTTTAATTGAAAACAGGATCGTTGATGGCATTGACGCAAAAGGCAGTATCTGAGCTTAAAGAGATGTCTGCAGGTTTAACCCTTTTGTATGTGGAAGACAATGTGGGCTTGCGCACTAAGGCTACACAACTGTTAGAGAGTTTCTTTTCAAATGTCATTACTGCTGCTGATGGGGAAGAAGGGTATGAGCGTTTCAAAGAGGTGCGCCCACAAATCATCCTTACCGATATACGTATGCCGAGACTTGATGGCCTGGCGATGATAAAACGTATAAAACGTATTGACCCATCTATCAGATTTATCGTGACTTCGGCGTATGATGAAAAAGAGTACCTTTTAGAATCGATCCATCTTGGCGTCTATGAGTTTTTAAAAAAACCCGTCAAAGTCAATGAATTGACACGTGCGCTTACAGGATGTATCAAATCAATAAGTACCGAAGAAAACGGTGCTCTGTTTCACTCCTATATGGAAGATATGCTGAATTATCAAAGTGATATCTTGGCGCTCATCTCAGAAGGAAAACTTGTCTTTGTCAATCAGATGTTTTTAGATTTTTTTGATGTCGAAAGCCTGGATGATTTTGACGATAAGGGCTGTGATTTCGGGTCCTTACTGCTCAAACACAAAGGTTTTTTATACAACCACGATACCATAGACTGGTATACGGAAGCCACCAGAGAACCAGGAAAGCTTTTTCATACCAAACTAAAAGACAAAGCAATGCAAAGCAGACATTTTATTTTAAAAATGCACGCGTTGCCAAAAAAGAAAAACACTTACATCATGTCACTAAATGACATAACAGAGCTAAACCTTTTATCCCTGTTCGACAGTAAAGCTGTTGAAGAAGACAAAAAGATACAAAACCGTGGTACATTGATGAACCTCATGAGCATCATCCATAAGAACGATGCCGAAATAAAACTTCATAATTTTTATAAAGGCTTAACTGTCACCAACCTTGGGTTAATCGTTCATATGGATGATGATCATATCATTATCAAGACATCATATATGCAACAAAAGTCTATACAATATCAAAAGAATGTTTTGATATCTTCTGAGATCTTTCCAAGTGCTATATTATGTGAACCAATAATCAATATTGATTTTGAAAAACAGACATTCATATTCAAAGAGATGCGTTTTCTTCCTCGTAATCCTACTCAAAGAAAACACGTCAGAGTTGAACCAGAAGAACAACATTCTGTCTCACTTTTTTATGAGAACAGAAAGTTTTATGGGGATGTGCGTATTAGGGACCTTTCTGTCGAAGCCGTGAAGTTGGATATCAATGCCCTACCAGCAGGACTAAAGATGGAAACAAATGTCACCGTTGATATGGTCTTAGAGTATGATCGAAAGCCTATCATCATCAACACCCCAGCAAGGGTGGCCAGAATCGATGAAATGCCTAAAAGTTATTTTATTGTGCTGACACTGGATTTATCCATGCAACACAAGAGACAACTAATTGATTATGTCGCTAAGCGACAGATGAATCTCATCCGTGAATTTAAAGGAATGCAATTTGGATAAAGAAAAAATATTATTTGACAATGGTACGCACAAATGTGTGATGTTCAGTATCGATGATGAAAGTCAAGAGGACAGCTTCTTAGCCGTAAACCAGTATCTGTTGATACAAAATGGATCAGGTATACTCATCGATCCCGGAAGTGAAGCAATATTCTATGAACTGTGTGATGCCATCGAACGTCATATTCCTATCAACAACATCAAGTTTGTCTTCTTTTCCCACCAGGACCCAGATGTCTCCGGTTCTATTTCAAAGTGGTCAGTCACTACATCGACTAAACTGGTGATGTCAGGTCTATGGACTCGCTTTATGACACACTATGGTATCTTGGACATGGAAAGAATATTCTCAATTCCAGATAAAGGAACAAGGATACCCTTTGGAGAAGGGTTCATCGAATTCCTTCCTGCACATTTTTTACATAGTCCGGGTAATTTCAGTCTTTACGACAGTCAGTCTCAAATACTTTTTTCCGGTGATATTGGTGCAGCTGTCCTACCTCCGATGGATGCGTATAAGGAGACAGGATCATTTGAAACGCATCTGCCTTATTTGGAAGGTTTTCACAAACGTTACATGGCTGGTAACACCTTCTGTAAAGCATGGGTCAAAAATGTTACTCAATATCCGATTTCTGTTATCGCTCCACAGCATGGGTCTGTGTTCAGAGATGAGAATGTAAAACATTTCCTTGATTGGTTTGACAATCTTCAGTGCGGTGCAGATTTGATCGACACATTCTATTAGACCTTAAGGTTACATCTGTTTATAGGAATGTTTCAGAGATATCTTATTAAAGAGCTATCAAATCAAGAGCTTAGCCAGGCCTAGGTATAATTTCTTTACCTGCTACAAAGAGAGAAAATGAGAATAGAATTTTATAAATCGGCCCTCTGCCCGCGTTGTGCCTACGCTTCACATGTACTGAAGAAACTACAGGCTGAGTTTGACGACATAGAGATTGTCAGTTTTGATATAGCTACTGATTTCAAAGCATTTAAAGATGCAAATATCCGTATGATACCGACCATAAAGCACCAAGATTCATCGCGATCATGGTTACTTCCCAAAGCTTCTGAGATAAGAGACTTTGTGTTACAAAACAGATGTTCCAACGAAAGACCTGCTTCGCAGAACGAGTAGGCCCCTTTTGTCATATTTTGTATATATACTTAGATGTAATGATGACACCCTCTACACCGGGATCACAAAAGACGTACAAAAGCGCCTCCAGGAGCACAATGAATCTGACAAGGGCGCTAAATACACCAAAGTACGCCGTCCTGTCGAGCTTTTATATAAGGAAGAAGCTACCGATAGAAGTTCGGCAAGCAAACGAGAATATGCAATCAAAAAACTCAGTCGTGCAAAAAAGTTAGAACTCATCGAAAAGTCCTCAACTTGAAGAAAGCCCAAATTTACGCTATAATTCCGGTCTAATAATAATTAGAGAAAGAAGGTGAATGCAATGCCTGGTGTTATCTTAAAATCTGATGATCACTTCGACGCTGCGTACCGTCGTTTCAAGAAACAGACAGATAGAAATCTGATTGTTACTGAAGCACGTGCTAGACGTTTCCACGAAACGGAGACTGAAAAGCGCAAGAAAGAGAAGATTAGTACTCGTAAGAAAATTCTTAAACGTCTTTTCATGATGAGACGCTACGAATCTCGTCTGTAATCTCAAAGAGATTGCGGTTTCTTTCAAAGCCTACGGGCTTTGATTGTTTTACTTAAACCTTTCCACTACCCACTCACGTATTTCACGCAATTCACCCATATCGACAGTATGAACCTTGTGATATGCCCTGAAGTCTATCTCGAAACCACCTTTTTGCAATGTCTCGACTTGTGACCTACTTTGAGAGTAGTCAAGCACATCGTCCTCATAACCGTGTGTACATAGCCAATTCCCCCTGTTTACCTCTTTGTTCATCTCAACAAGGATCTTGTCTGCGTCATATATGTAACCACTGACAGCAATATATCCGGCAAGCGCTCTCTTGTAACGAGAGCCGAACTCAAAGGTCAGAAGCGAACCCTGGGAAAAACCGAACAGGATTGTCGTCGAGGGATCATATTTGTCTTCAAAAAGCATATCAAGTGTCTGGTTCAATACATGAGAAGAGTATTCTATACCAGGTAGCTGATTGGGAGGAAGGTCATACCAGGAAAACCCTGTGTAATATTCAAAAGGAGCATCTAAAAGTAAGAAGTTGACATCATCAAGGCCAAGTTCCTGCGGAAAAAAGCGAAACCCCTCCGCAGAATCCCCCCGCCCGTGAAGGACAATGATTAACTTACTTGAAGGTCTTACAGAAGGGAAGAATATGGAGTGAAGGGGAAGATCATTCGTCTCCAAGCGCTTGTATCTCCGCTAATATCTCTTTACATTCGGCAAGGTTTTCAGCGCATTCATCCTCATCCATCTCACCGGTCTCAGCTTCAAAGGCCATCTCTTTGAACTCTTTTCTCATAGCCTGAGCTTCTTTAAACTCAGCCTTGTCCTCATCTGTAGCATTCTTATTGTCAGCGATCTCTTCACACATCTCATCGATGATGTTCTCGATTTCAGGAATGATCTCTTCGTTTAATATCTTGATCAGTTCTTCTGCTTTTGTCATCTTGTATCCTCTACTTAAATTATTGAAATTATAGCTAATTACATACCTGGTATTCGTGGGATCTTGCCAAGTTTTGACAATTTACAATACTGACCCCATCCGCGTTTGATCCAATGTCCAACAAGAGGCATTGGGATCATATAAGACTTCCTGTCATTCCTAAAGGCAAACCCTGCACCATTACCACTGTCCATCATACACATGATGTTAAGGTGTTCCTGATATCCTTTGCGCTCGATCAGGCCTTTGTCCTTGGCGATTATATTAAAGGCTGTGTGCTTCGCCATGAGCTCAGCCAAATGACCCTGTTTTGCTCTCCACTCCGGTCCCTCAATGGCCGCAGAGTCACCGACGACAAAGATGTCTTTATGTCCTACTGCTTCACAATGGTCATTGATCTTTACAAAACCTGCCTCGTTCAGTACCAAGTCAGAATCTTTAATAACCGCATGTCCATCCCCCGCAGGTATGAACATCACAAAATCGCTCTGCAGCTTGCTATCATCCTCAAAGACAACACCATCGTCTTCAAACGACTTTATCTTTTTTCCAAAATATCTGTTAACACCGGCCTTGTTGAACATCGTATTCATCATGGCCAGAGACTTCTCCCCCAAACGGGCACCCGGACGGGCCATAGGTGCAAACATGCTCAACTCGAACTTGTCGCGTATGCCTTTTTTTCTCAGCATGTGCTCTACATTGAAAAGAAGTTCAAAACCGGGCCCACCGCGTACGGCGCTGGTATCTTTCGGATTACCTCCGAAACCGAAGGCTATCTTTCCTTCTCCTTTTTCTATCAGGGCGTCAAGTCGCTCACGTATTGCAATAGACTGCTCTGGAGCACCGCAGATAGAGAGCGTATGCTCCACTCCCTTTGGCCTCATCTTTCCTGCTCCCATGGCGACGACCAAATAGTCATAATCGTCTAAGACCTTGCCACTTTCAAGTGTCACACGCTTTGCCTGTGCCTCTATCTTAGACACGCCATCGACAAGAAGAGTGAAACCGTGCACTTTTTGCAACTCATTTAGATCCAGACAGACATCTTCAAAAGTGCATTTTTTTGTAGGCACCCATATAGAAGTCGGATAGATATAAAAATAATCCCTGTCACTTACCAGTGTAACGTCATATTTCTCTTTTCGAAGATAGATCGCCGTATCGATTCCAGCGAATCCTCCTCCGAGTACCAAAACTTTTTTCATGTTAGCCTTATAAAAATTATATTATTAGATAATAATACACTCTTTATACTGGAAGGTCAAGTGAAAGACCTCAATCTTTCTCTTTTAACTCAATACAGCGCTTTAAGAACTTCTCTCCGTAACGTTCGTACTTTGCGACACCTACTCCATTTATGCTCAGCATCTCAATCTTGTCTTGTGGAAGAAGGTTCGCCATCTCTTTGAGACTTTTATCACCAAAGACGATATAGGCCGGTTTGCCCTCCTCTTTGGCGATCTCGGCACGTAAAGAACGAAGGCTTTCAAAAGCATATGTGTTTAGATCTGCATCATCATGATGCGAGACAAACTCTTTTTTTGCTTTGACATTGAGTCTTTGACTCTTTATGGTGACACGGAGCTCTTGTTTGAGTATCTTCATTCCGGACGCATCGATCATAAGTGAACGAAACTCACCACGTTTAAGCGCTCCTATCTCCATCAAACGTTCCATGATACAGTCCCAGTACGCCTTTGAGTGCTCTTTGCCAATACCATAGACAGAGAGCTTGTCATGCGCATTTTCAAGGATCTTCTCCATACTGCTTCCCCGTAGAACATCGATGACATATGACTGTCCAAAACGCTGTCCTGTTCGGTATACGCTTGAGAGCAGCTTTTGTGATTCGACCGTGATATCGGTCTTCTCACTTGCAGGAGAAGCACAATTATCACATTTTGTCTCACAACTGCTCAGCACATCTTCAAAGTAATTCGCAATATATCGATGCCTGCACTCCTCTGCACTTGCATAACGAGCCATCATCTCTAGCTTGTTAAAGGCATTTTGTTTGTAGGGACTCTCCTCAAGCTGTTCTATGAACTCACGTTGCATCATCATGTCAGATCCGCTGTAAAGCAGTAGTACCTCGGAGTCCAGTCCGTCACGTCCTGCCCGCCCGATCTCCTGATAATAGTTCTCTATCGTCTTTGGAAGGCTCATATGGGCAACAAAACGTATATTACTCTTGTCAATCCCCATCCCAAATGCGATCGTCGCCACGACCACTTGTATCTCATCATGTACAAAGGCCCTGAAGGTCTCTTCTTTGACGCTGTTATCCAAACCGGCATGAAAGGGCATGGCCTTGATCCCTTTTTTTTGCAAGAATTCCGCCAAGGATTCCGTCTGTTTACGTGAAAAAGCGTAGACAATACCGCTTTCGTTTTTAAAGTTCTTCAAGAATTCCAGCAGCTGTGTCCTCCCATCTTTGATGCGAGGCTCAACACTGATATGAAGGTTCTCTCTGAAGATCTTACCCCTTATCTCCACAGGTGAGTCTAATCGCAGCGCGGAAGAGATGTCGGCTTGGACTTTCGGTGTCGCGGTAGCCGTAAATGCAGCAATACTGACAGAAGGAAAATTCTCGCGCAACAGATGTAGCTTACGGTAGTCCTCCCTGAACTCATGCCCCCATTCACTCACACAGTGCGCTTCATCTATGACAAAGAAATTGATTTTAACCTGTTTTAAAAGTCCTAAGAACGACGGGGAGGTAAAACGCTCAGGTGCAATATATAAAAGCTTGATCTCACCTCTTAACAGTTCATACCGTATAAGATCGATCTCTTCGTGACTTTGCATTGAAGAGATCATCTCCGCCTTTACCCCGTTTGCTTTCAATGCCATGACCTGGTCATGCATCAATGCTATCAAAGGGGAGATAACGACGCTGACACCAGGCATCATCAAAGATGGGAGCTGATAACATAGGGATTTCCCACCACCTGTGGGAAGGATCATCAGTAGATCTTTCTGGTGCAATATCGTATCGACTGCTTCTTCTTGGAAAGAGCGGAATTTGTCATGCCCGAATACAGACTTAAGTAAGTTGAACTTTTGTATCACAAGGAGCCTATTTTAGGGTTATATTTTTTAATATGAGTAGAGTTGGCCTTGCTGATATTATTCTCTCGACTTGTAGATAAACTCTTGTGTACCAGTAGTGGCTTCTAGCATAAGACCGCCGGTACTTGAAGTAAACACATGCACATCTTTCGCAAAATCGACATCACCCGACACTCCCGAATAAAAAGGCACTAAAGACGACTGTGTGCTTCCGACATAACCGCCCTTTTTAAAAGCACGAAATGCCTCACGTGTCATAAAAAAGATGATCTCGCTATAGGCCTGAGCACCTGCTTGTAGGCCGATAGTATATTGGGTAAGCGTAACATCCCCTACCCACATCCCACGGCGGTAGGCACGACCTTCACCATGAGCACCACCAAAGAGAAGGCCGCCTTTTCCTATCGTAGGAAAAGTAACGTAGGCATAGGACTTGTTAAGTATAGCCGTGATCCTCTTGTTGTCTTTCATGAAATCGCGTATCGTCTTATTGTACTCAAGGTCTTTTGCCTGCTCTTTGGCAAACACTTCCATCTGTCTGGCTTGAAGTGTACTTAGCAGTGCTGATAGTGTCAAAACAAGTAAAAATGGCTTTTTAAACATATCGGGCCCTTTATTTTTCAATCATTATAACAGAGTTAGATATACTTTCACTAAAAAAGAGAGTCATATGTCACTTTATACTATTCCCTGTGTCTTATTTGCCGGCGGGAGAAGCTCGCGAATGGGAGAGGACAAGGCGCGTTTGCCATTTGCAGGTGTTTCCAGTCTTGCTCAGTACCAGTACGAAAGACTTGAAGAGATCTTTGCGCGTGTCTATATCTCCGCCAAGGATGCCCATAGCTTTGATGATTTTGACGCTGTCGTCATTGAGGACATTCTTGCCAAAGAGGTATATGCTCCCACCGCAGGGTTTGTCAATGTTTTCAGACAGCTCAAAGCCGAAAATGCGGTCTTTGTCCTGAGCGTTGACACCCCTTTCATCACCAAAGATATCATAGACAAGTTCCTAAGCGTCCCGCGTCAAGACTATGATGCCATCATTGTCAGAACTGCTGCTGGGATCCACCCCTTATGCGGTATCTATACACGCTCCTTAGAAGAACCTATGCTTAAGATGATAGAAGAAGACGATCATAAGCTAGGAAAACTGCTACAAAACTCCAATGTCTATTATATTGATGTTGAAGATGAAGATGCATTGATGAACATCAATACCAAAGAAGAGTACCAAAAAGCCCTGGAAAAGCTCTCTGATATCAGTTAGACAAGGGCCAAATGTGCCTTATGCTGTAAACGGTAGCTTACTTCCGTGTAAGTCTGCCACCACGGCTCATACCGGATACCGTGGTGATCATCGTTAGCACCCACTATCATCAGATCAAACAGGTAAGCCATCAGTGTAAAGAACTCTTCGCTTCGTAGTTCAGATACCGCTTCCTCACAGCTTAGCAGAACAGTTGCCCCGCAAAACTCGATCGATTTCCCCTTATACTGGACATCAGACTCGTCTATGACCGCCTGATAAATATGTTTGATGAACTGCCAGTCATCGATGGTAAAAAACTTTTGTAAGACCCTGTCAGAACTCTCAGCGTATGTCATATCGCTGTCTATCCCGTCATTCCATACAATCTTGACCTTTTGCAAGCACTACTCTTTGTTCATCGTCATGCGCACATACCATCTTTTATCAAAAGGTGTGATCTCATCCAAGAAGTCCCACAACTCCCTTCTCGTGTTTGCCTGCGAACTAATCGCATATGAAGCTTCGGCAAAGAGCTCAGGAGAATAGTCGCTCGCCTGCTCTTTGGCATAAATCGCCACTGCTCTGGGGTCAAAGTCGGCTTCAAACGTGTTGTCAAAGGCCATAAAGTCATGTATGGTGTCACTGGCTATCAGGAGTCCATACTTCTTCATGTTCAAAAGCTCTATGCAGTCATTGTAATGTTTTTCGATATTGAGGTCATAAGAGACCGTATAGATAAGATTGTCATCTGCGTTTAAACGTATCTGCACAAAGCACAGTGCAATCGTCTCCTCGCCAAAGTCGATGTTCAATACTGAGGGCTTCATCTCGCAACGCACCTTACCCTCTTCTATGAGATCCTCATACTCCTTTAGCACTTTGACAGCCAGAAAAGGCAGCCCAGACATGCTGCCAAGTGGCACTGCCATCTGCAGGGAAAGGTTCCCCACAAGGGCCTTTAGATTGTCCTGTAAATCGTTGTTGTCATTTCTCATTCATCATTTCCTATATCAATATCCCATACTATGCTCAGACCGTACTCTTTATCAAGTACGGCCCATTTAAAATACTCTTTTTTTGCTTTCGAGCTATACAGTCTTATCTTCACCTGTTCTTCTGTCAAAACGGTCCTTACCTCTTGTTCACTGATCGCCTTTTTGTTCCATGCCAAGAACTGGTTTTGAAAAATACGAAATGAACAGGTGGCATCGGGATGCAGTTCGACCATATCATATTCGTATTGCCAATACGCGTTCGAGCAGGCATACAGTTTGATCGGTTTGGCATTGACCTCGATACGGCGCACCTCAATCTGACCATCATCACAGTAGGGACATTTTCCAAGCTTTTTATACATCTTTATCTCTCTGATCAGTCAACCTAGAAGTACTCGATGATCTCTTCTGGCTTGTTTACAATACGCTGATACTCCCCTGCGGGACTAAACCCCCAGGTCGCAAAGGCCGCTTCTATTCCCGCGTTCATGGCTGCTTGCATATCCTTTGAGTTGTCCCCTACCATGAGTGCCTTATGCTCCTTCGTGTAGCCATATCCATTGAGGATATATTCCAGCATCTCCTTGTCGGGCTTGGGCTTAGAGACTTTGTCTGCACCGATAATAAAATCAAAAGAGCCTGATACACCGCATGATTCAAGCATCTTGCATGCAAATTTCGTCGGCGCGTTTGTTGCCACGGATAAACGCACCTTCTTTTCCA
Source organism: Sulfurimonadaceae bacterium (assembly GCA_041562655.1). Lineage (GTDB taxonomy): Bacteria > Campylobacterota > Campylobacteria > Campylobacterales > Sulfurimonadaceae. Next base: position 1,152 of record JBFEXN010000027.1, on the reverse strand, counting down.
ACAAAGCAGCCAAAGACTCCTTCACTCCTTCATACAGGCGTACGTTCTGAGTGCACTGAACATGATAATGCTCTTCAAACAGCTCTTGATCACGTTTTTCATATACTTCTGTACCATAAAATAGTTTCGCAAGATTGCGCTGTTCACGGTTGATCGCCTCAATCACATAAGCCTCATCAACTTCATCAAGACGGTGGTTCATACGACGGACCTCGTTTACCGATATGGTGATGTCTTTGGCCGAGTCTATAAGCGTACCATCCATATCAAAAATAACGATCTTCATAATACGCTTACAGTTTCATCTTGTGGTAAAGTTCGACCAGGGCCTCGACGAAGAAAGGATGGTCATTGACACAAGGCGCAACCTTATACTTCTTGAAACCGAGCTCATCTGCGATCTCTTTATATTCAATAGCCAACTCAAAGTCGGTCTCTGAATTGTCGATCGTAAAGGCAATAGGATAGATCAAGACGTTCTCATTTCTTGTCTTTTCCAAGACTGTCTCCAGCGAAGGCTCCAGCCATTCCATCGGCCCCACCTTTGATTGATAAGCCAAGGCGACGTTCTTAAAATGCAAGCCCTTTTCAAGCAACTTCTGTTTTAAAAGTTCAATATGACGCTCAACGTGTCGCTGATAAGGATCGCCTGCATCAACGATCTTCTGCGGTAGACCATGGGCAGAGAATATCAGATGATAGTCCTCACATTTGTCTCCTTCCAGACCTTCTACGATACGTTCGATCACGGCATCATTGTAGCGCGGCAGTTCGTAATAATGCTTTTTTTCCAATAATACGGCGTCCAGACCCGAATCATGAAAGGCCTCTTCAAAATCCTCTAACGATGACTTTGTCGTTGTCGTAGAGAACTGTGGATACAGCGGGATCAAAAAGATCTTACTGACCTTGTTGTCTATCAATCTCTGTATAACCTCCGGCGCAAATGGTGGTGTGTAACGCATCACATAATCGATATAGACGTCAGGCAAAGCTTTTTGTAAAGCAGACACAAGCCTTTGCGTATGCCCGACGATAGGAGACTTTCCACCGATCTGTCTGTAAATCTCTTGAGAAGACTCGGTCCTGAAAAAAGTGATCATCGTAGCGACAAATTTTCGCAGTGCGCCGCTTTTCATCGTCAATATGTTG
>JBFEXN010000026.1:0-14141 GCA_041562655.1 Sulfurimonadaceae bacterium | reverse complement strand
GACACGAAGATAAGAGATAAGGTCTTTGATCTCAGCTCTGTCATAAAAACGAAGTCCGCCGACAAGTTTGTATGGAATCCTGTGTCGGGCAAGTCCTTCCTCTAATGAACGACTCAGTGCATTGATACGGTATAAGACGGCGATGTCATCGGCCTTGACACCGCTGGTGAGGAGTTCACTGATTGAACTGGCGATCTTGTTCGCCTCCTCACTTTCATCGTGGGATGACATCGTCGCTACCTCTTTACCCTTGCCTTTTGTGGAGACAAGTTTTTTTCCAAGACGATTTCGGTTATGCTCGATAAGGGCATTGGCTGCGTTGAGTATCGGTTCGGTCGAGCGATAGTTGTTTTCAAGTTTGACGACATAGGTATCATCAAAGTCTTTATCGAACTCGATGATATTCCGAATATTTGCACCGCGCCAGCCATAGATACTCTGATCATCATCACCAACTACACAGAGATTGTTGTGAGATGAACATAGCTTTTTTAAAAGTCTGAATTGCAGTTCATTGGTATCTTGGTACTCGTCGATCATGATGTACTGATATTTCTCGCTTGTCTCTTTGGCAAGGTCTTCGTTCTCATTCAAAAGCTTATAGGTCAATGCGAGTAGGTCGTCAAAATCGACAAGGTTGTTCTCATGAAGGTGTGCTTCATACTGTTCGTATATCTTTGCGATTGTTTTATAGTTTTGTAACTCAGCCTGGGCATAGGCTTCATCAGGGCTCAAAAGAGAGTTCTTATAGCGGGATATCTCACTAGCGATGAGTGGCAATGGTACTTCTGAATTAAACTTTTTGATAATACGCTTTTTGTCTTCCGTATCGATAACGACAAAGTTGTTTTTTCTTCCAAGTCTATGGATATGGAACTTCAAGAAAAGAAGACCGAACTTGTGGAAGGTACATAAAAGTGGTGGATAAGAGGTCGGTTTGATCATTGATAGAGCACGCTCACGCATCTCTTTTGCGGCTTTATTGGTGAAGGTGAGGGTCAGGGTATTGGCAGCTGGGATACCGACTACATCCAAAAGATAGGCCAAGCGTGATGTAATGGTCTTAGTCTTTCCACTTCCTGCCCCTGCAAGGATGAGCATAGGGCCATCTATTTTCTTGACGGCTTCGCTCTGTGCTTCGTTGAGATCTTGAAATATATCTTCCATTTATTTACCTAAATACTATGAATGCCTTTAACAAAATAAGCTGTTGAGTAATATTGTTATAGTTATATTCATTATAACAAATTTTTAATGAATTATTACAAAAGTATTGCAATATCTATAATTTTGGGTTATACTTTTACTATAAAAATATCTTATGGGAATTATTAATGTTAAAAGATTTTGCAAAACTAAATACCTTTTTGACAGTGATCAAAGAAAAAAGCTTTTCAAGAGCATCTGCGAAATTGGGGATCTCACAACCGGCGGTAACACAACAGATTAAGTTCATTGAAGACTATTTGGATACCAAGATTGTAGAGCGTAAGAAAAATGGTATTAAACTGACGAAAGAGGGTGAAGACCTTCACCGTATTGCCGTTCGTTTGGAAAAAGCGATCGCTTCGTCTGAAAAAGAGCTGTTGAAGATCATCAACAAAGAGTTTACCTTTGTATTGGGTGCGTCTTTTGCTATTGGAAACTATGTTGTCCCTCCATTGATTCAGAAGATCAAGGAAAAAATCGAAAACGAAGTTTACCTCCGCGTAGGTAATTCGGATGATATCATTGATCAGATCGAAGACAAAAAGATTGATATCGGTCTGATCGAGTCAGCTGTCTTTAGAGAAGGGATCATCTATAGAGAGTGGTTGGAAGACGAATTGGTGATCTTTTCCAACCAGCCTATCCCTAAACAGCTTAAACGCGAAGATATGTACAAGTTTGACTGGATATGTAGAGATGAGAACTCTCACACACGCAAGCTGACTTCAGAGGTATTTGAAGAGATCGGTGTTGAATGTTCAAGCTTTAACGTGATCGGTGTTGTCGGAAGTCCGACAGCGATTAAAGAATCGATCACGCACGCTGATCCTAATGCACCTCGCCCTGTTGTATCGGTTATGTCACGTCATGTATTGGCTGATGATGTAGCAGCAGGTCGAATCTATGAAGCGCGTATCAAAGGTTACCGTATCATGCGTAAGTTTTACATCGCATATTCAAAAGACCGCAAACACGATGCATTTGTTGACAATGTTGTCAACTATCTTTTAAGCGTCCGTTCGGTGTAATCTCTACTCCAGGCCTCTAGCTTGGAGTTATCCTTCTTTTTTTAACCCTCACAACTTACACGCTAAAGAAATATTCGCTTATTTTAAGAACTTTTTGTTTTCAGGATTTGAAAGCAGTGCTTCCATTGAAGATTTTTCACCGCTGAGTGCCGTTCCATTGTTCTTTGGTTTTGTTTGATTGGTCTCCAGAGGAAAGGCAAGGTTGACAAAGATAGGTGTCTCATCAATAATGATCTGCATGATCCCCAACAGCGGTACAGTAACAACGCTGCCAAGGTTGTCAGTTCCAAACCCTGCCTCAAATATAAGGGTGTTTTTTTCGATACGAGCACTCTCAAAGGTATATCCAGCCAGAAAGAACAGTGTCATCGGTCGAAACTCAGAGGTGATCTCATTGGGGAGCTCAGGGTCGAAGCTAAGTGTCTCTATCTTACACAAGACACCAAAACTCTGGTCTTTTTCAAAGAGATGACTTAAAATATCCACGATATGCCTCTGCATCATATCTGCATAACTGCGGTCTTTTAGTACATCATATAACATCGTGAGCCTTGAAAATAGATTCTTTATAAAATTATAGCATCTTCTATTATGTAAAAATCATTTAGAGCGTTCATCACCGCGATTCTTGAGTAGGCTGTGATGTCTTTGTAATGGATATCTGCACATTTGATCTTGCCTTCATCTAACAGCCTTTGGCGTGTCGTCCCTTTTAGCAGTGGCCGTTTGGGCGTCAGCCAATCATTGCCGTCGTAAAAACAGAGATTGGCGATACTGGTATCAGTCACCAGTGAATCTTTGATGATGATGATCTCGTCTGCATTCTCCTTCTGTCCCAACAAAAGATCGATCTCGTGACGGTCTTCGTATTTCAAAGGATATTCAATGTTTGAGTGGATAAGTTTGAAGCTTTTGATCGTTTTCTTCTGATAAGGGATATACTCCACTTTTTCTATGGTGTTTTCATAAAGAACACGACATCTGTATTCGCCGGTTTGAGGTGGATCGAGTTTTAACGTGAGTGAAGAAGAATACCCAAGCCTATGCCGGGAATAATCGAGGCGCTTTTGATGGTAAGGCAGGTTGAGTACCTGACCATCTACTATATGAATAGTCTCAAGAAGACGCATCAGTCTTGAGAGAAAAGAGGTGTGGAGAGGTAGCGTTCACCCGTGTCACAAAGAATCGTCACGATAGTCTTTCCTTTGTTCTCGGGGCGTGAAGCGATCTGTTTGGCAGCATATACATTGGCACCGGCGGAGATCCCCACAAGCAGACCCTCTTCTCTAGCCAAAGCCTTGGCCGTTGCCATAGCATCTTCGTTGCTCACCTGCAGTACTTCACCATAGATTGTGGTGTTCAAGATATCGGGTATGAAGCCCGCCCCAATACCCTGTATCTTATGAGGTCCGGGTTTTCCTCCTGAAAGTACAGGTGAATCAGCCGGTTCTACCGCGACAATCTCAACAGATGGCAGAGTCTCTTTTAAGACTTCACTGACACCTGTCAATGATCCACCTGTACCTACGGCTGCGACAAAGATATCAAGTTGTTTATCGGTGTCATTAAGGATCTCGATAGCAGTAGTCCTACGGTGAATATCAGGATTGGCAGGATTTTGAAACTGTTGGAGGATGTGCGAATTGGGCATCTGCTCATTAAGTTCAACGGCCTTGTCTATAGCACCTTTCATACCCAAAGGAGCAGGGGTAAGTACCAATTCCGCACCTAGAGCCTTCAACAGATTACGGCGTTCCATACTCATTGATTCGGGCATCGTCAAAATCAATTTAAGGTCAAGTGCCGCACATACAGAAGCGAGCGCGATCCCTGTGTTTCCACTTGTGGGCTCAATGATTGTCGTATCTTTGTTGACAGTCCCGTCTTTCAATGCAGTGCTGACCATGTTAAAACCAATTCTATCCTTGACAGAAGAGGTCGGGTTCATGAACTCACATTTTCCCAAGATTGTACAGCCTGTTTGCTCAGAGGCTTTGTTTAGACGTACAAGGGGCGTGTTGCCGATAAGTTCAGTGACATTGTTTGCTATATTCATTTGAAAATCCTGATGCTTGATAGGCTAATAATAGCTTTATGAAGATAAGAGGGAGTTAAACTTTACCATTTCACTCTGGTTTTACAAACGATCCATCAGGGGTAGATTATTCCCCCTCCGGCATTGTTCGCGGAGTGGAAGATGGTAGTGTTGTGTTTCTTTGCATAAAACTGCATGAGCAGTCTTTGTAAAGAGGGTTCGATGGAAGGTGCGAACCAGGCATTGTTACTTGTAGCGATCATGAAGCTAGGATGGTCTTCAAAGAGTTCGTGACATGTCGCTTCATAGCAGATGGCGTTTCTAAAAGTAAAGCCCCTGATACTAAAGTCACTGGGTGCGGATGCACTTAAATAGTCAGATGCACCGCCAAAGATAGCCTGGTTGATCGGACGAGCTAAAAACGAAGGCAGAGGAATATACTCTCCAAAAGGTACCAAGACCATTTTTTTGGCAATTTGGACTTTGCCGTCTTGAAAAAAGTAACTCGCATTGAAGTTGTGTTGGTTCTCATAGTACAGGCTCCCCGTCAGAATAGAGACATGAAAACTTTTTTCTTTGAGTCTTTGCATAAGTATATGATCGTGGTTCAAGAAGATTGGAAAGGCACTTTCAGGAAGTATGACCAGGTCTTTCTTATCCTCAATGGCACGATCAATTGCATCCAGATTTGCTTGGATGATCGAGGGAGTATAATAAGGATTCCATTTACGTGCCTGATCAATATCTGTCTGGTGCAGGGCTATGTTCAAGGAGTGCTTTTGAATATCATTAGTTGAAAAACTCAAGGCAGGCAGAAGAAACAATAAGAAGAGCACCCCTTTTTTTTCCCTAAAGACAATCGCCATAGAAAGGGCTGAAAGGATCAGAAAATATTGCCATTTCTCAATACCGAAATAACTATGCACAAAGAGCAATTCCGGTTGAAGCCAGTTAAAATCAAAGGGCTCAAACAGACTTAATAAAAACAACATACCGGCACGAAGAAAGGGGTGAGTCGCCAGTGAGACAAGCCAAAAGACAAGCGCATAGATAAGACCAAAACCAAATGAGACAAAGGGAACAGCCCAAGCCATGTCGTAATATCGAAAACTAAACCCTATCCAGTAAAACCACAACAGCCCGATAAAGAATCCTGCAAACAGAAGGGACTTCTTGTCTGAGATGATCAAGAGATAGAAGGCATAGAGCCCTATCAAGGAGTTGAAAAGGTAAGGGGTGAGTTCAAAATGAAACAGATACATTGAAGCGGAAAAAGCTAGGGCTATGACAAGGCCGTTGAGCAGTTGTTTGGGTGAAAAAAAGTTCTTGATCGCTTGCATGACTCTCATTTTTTTGAGAAATTATAGCATGAGAGAATGCATATAGATTATTGCTGAGAAAATCGTTAAGTCGACTTTCATATTTTCAAATACTTACTATAAGGTTTTTGGAGGCACCCTTAAGCTATAATGCGCGCAATTTAATTTAGCAAGGAAGAACGTAATGGAATCAATTGTAATGATGGTTGGACTATTTGCGATTATGTACTTTATCATAATCCGCCCGCAGCAGAAGCAACAACAAGAGCATAGAAAGATGCTCGAAGCACTGGATAAAGGTGACAAGGTTGTTACTAATGGCGGTCTTATTGTAGAGATTGTTAAAGTAGAAGAGAACTTTTTTAAAGTTAAGCTTGACAAAGATTCTGAAGCTCGTTTGGCTAAAGATGCTATCGCACGAAAGTATGAGGATGAAGCTTAATTATCGCGTAGTCATTTTTATTGCTGCTCTTATCTTCGGGCTTGCTTTTTCCTTTCCGACATTAGCCAAGACTGAGAAGGGTGCGCATATCACACTTGGTCTTGATCTACAGGGCGGACTTCATATGCTTTTGGGTGTAAAGACGGAAGAAGCGGTAAAAGCACGTTTTAAATCGATTGCAGCAAGCATCAAGTATTACACAGAGAAAAATGACATCTTGATCGATAGTCTGGAAGTGCTTGATGAAGGTCTGGAGTTTTCACTCCTAGATGAAGATGATGTACCCAACGTCAAAGAGATGCTCTCAAAAACAGAGGGGCTTGTTGTTGATAACAGGGGCCTTGAATTTGCTTTGAGTTTTTCAGAACTGGAAATCGAAAAGACTAAAAAACAGTCAATCGAGCAAGCTATTGAGACGATTCGTAATCGTTTGGACCAGTTTGGTCTTGCTGAGCCGACGGTTGCAAAGCAGGGTGAAGAAAAGATCCTTGTGGAGCTTCCTGGTATCAAAACAGCTGAAGAAGAACAGCGTGCTCGTGAACTGATCTCAAGAGCGGCTTATCTTCAGATGATGGCGTTGGATGAGGATCGTCAGTCCCGTGTATACCAGATGAGTGACGCAGAAGCGGCAAGGTACGGGGACGTTATACTGGATGATGTCTCGCAACCGGGTGTGAAGTATTTGATGAAAGAGATCCAGATACTTGATGGTTCGATGCTTACTAATGCCCAGGTCTCCTTTGATCAACAGACTAATCAGCCGGTGATCAACTTTACACTTAACTCTGAAGGTGGCGCCATATTTGGTGACTTTACAGAGAAAAATGTCGGTAATCACTTAGCTATCGTTCTTGATGGAAAGGTTTTTTCGGCTCCACGTATCAATGAACGTATTGGTGGGGGAAGCGGTCAGATCTCTGGAAGCTATACCCCTCAAGAAGCGCAAGACCTTGCGATTGCACTTCGTTCAGGGGCACTTTTAGCACCGATCTACCTGATGGAAAAGCGCTCTGTCGGTCCAAGTCTTGGGGCGGACAGTATCAAGGCAGCTTCGATCGCACTGGTCGGTGGGTTTGTCTTGGTCGTTGTCTTTATGCTCGTCTATTATAAACTGGCAGGCCTGATAGCTAATATCGCATTGATAGCAAATCTTTTTATACTGTTGGCAGTCATGTCTCTCTTTGGTGCGACATTGACACTTCCAGGTATGGCAGGTATTGTCTTGACGGTGGGTATGGCTGTTGATGCCAATGTGATTATCTCCGAACGCATACGTGAACTTTTGTATCAAGGTGCATCTGTTCGTAAGGCGATTGAGCAGGGGTATGAAAATGCCACTTCTGCGATCTTGGATGCCAATATCACTACGCTAATAGCAGCGGTTGTACTGTATGTTTACGGTACGGGGGCGATCAAAGGATTTGCCATTACGATGAGTATCGGTATCCTGGCTTCTATGTTAACGGCGATTATGGGAACACACGGGATATATACAATGTTGCTTCACCGTATTGAGAAGAGCAAGAATATCAAAGTGTGGTTTGGGGTAAAGGCTTAATATGGAATTTTTTAAATATACAAAAACATTCGATTTTATGAGTAAAAAGTTGATCACTCTATTGGTCTCTTTGACCCTGGTGACGGCTTCTTATATGGTCCTTGCAACAAAGGGCCTTAATTATGGGATAGACTTTGCCGGCGGTACGCTTATTCAGGTGAAGTATGACAAAGCCGCACCTATTAGCGAGATGCGTGCTTTGATATCAAAAGACACGTTGTTTGATGGGGCGAGTATCTCTGAGTTCGGCTCACCTGATGAGGTCGTTATCCGTGTGAGGACATCAAGTTCATCAGTAACGACTGATATGGGCGATGTCGCAAGAGAGGTTCTCAAAGGAAGTGGAAACTTTGAGATCCGCCGTGTTGATATCGTTGGACCAAAGGTCGGAAATGAGCTTAGAGAGAAGGGTGTCATGGCGATGATACTGGCGATTGTCGGTATTTTGATCTATGTATCGCTTAGATTCGAGTGGCGATTTGCTTTGGCTTCTGTTGTAGCCTTGGTACATGACGTCTCTATAGCATTAGGGGCTATCTCACTCTTTGAGGTGGAAGTCAACCTGGATATTCTTGCGGCCATATTGACTATTCTTGGTTACTCTTTGAATGATACGATTATCGTTTTTGATCGTATTCGTGAGGGTATCAATAAGATAAAATCCGCACTGCTTTCAGAGGTCATCAATGAGTCTGTGACACGTACGCTTTCACGTACGACGCTGACATCGTTGACCACCTTCTTTGTTGTGTTGACTTTATGGATGTACGGTGGTGAGATCATTCACGGATTTGGTTTTACACTACTTGTGGGTATAATCGTAGGTACATATTCGTCAATCTTTGTCGCATCTCCAGTTTTGATCTGGCTAGGTTTTGATATCAAGGCCTTCAGAACAAAACTCTCCGAGAGAGAAAAAAGAAGAGTTGAAAAAGAACGGATGAGAGCACAGTTCGAACAAGGAACGCTGTAAGCGTTTCGTGCTATTAAAATTAAGATAAGGTAGGAGTGTCTATGGATTGGGGAAAAGTTATTTATGTGTTTTTTACACTAATGAGTTTAACATCAACGGCAGGTTTTTTGTATGAGCATAGTGCCATCGCACTGTTTATGGCAGGAAGTTTGAACCTAGTGTCTACTATTTTAAAAATCGGTGTTCGAAACCTGTTGGCAGCAGAACTTCTTGCAAGTTCATTGGTAGCGGACTTGCACCTGATACCTGCGTTTATCTATCTTGTAATAGCAGGTAATATGGAGTGGGCTATTGCATTGGCAATCGGTGCACTCCTTGCAAATATCTTCTCAATGGGTCTTGTGCTTGTTGAGAGCTCTCGTACACGAGAAGAGTACTAAACAAGGCAGAGAAAGCGTAGGCTTTCTCTTTTAATCATTACTCCTAAACGTTAGCATCTAGCTTTTAGTATTAATGATTTTTTAGGAGATAGACTTGGAATACAATCCGTCTGAAGTTGAAACAAAGTGGCAGAAATTTTGGGAGCAGAACGAGAGCTTTGAACCCAGTGAAGATTATAGTAAAGACAAGAAATATGTTTTAAGCATGTTCCCTTTCCCAAGCGGACGTCTGCATATGGGACATGTTCGTAACTACACGATAGGCGATGCTTTCGCACGTCATTACCGCCAAGCCGGGAAGAATGTCCTGCACCCTATCGGTTGGGACAGTTTTGGTATGCCGGCAGAGAATGCTGCGATCAAGAATGGTTCACATCCAAAGAAATGGACCTATGAGAACATTGACTATATGCGTGCCGAGCTTTCACGTCTGGGACTCTCTTTTTCTAAAAAACGCGAGTTTGCCACTTCTGACGAGTTGTATACGAAGTTTGAGCAGGGTTTTATCATCGATATGTTCAACAAGGGACTGATGTACTCCAAAAAAGGTCTTTTGAACTGGTGTGAGAACGATCAGACTGTACTTGCCAATGAGCAGGTTGTTGACGGTTGCTGCTGGAGATGTGATACACCGGTTGTCAAAAAAGAGATGAACCAGTATTACTTCAAGATTACGGATTACTCGGATGAGCTTTTGAACGACCTGAAAAAGCTTGAGGGTGGATGGCCGAAACAGGTTCTGACTATGCAGGAAAACTGGATCGGAAAGTCGACAGGTCTTGAGTTTGATCTTTATTTTGATGAGGCTTCCAAGGCAAAACTTTCTAACACGTTTGAAAAGTTCGATGTCTTCACAACCCGTCCGGATACGATCTATGGTGTCAGTTATTGTGCCCTGGCTCCAGAGCATGATATTGTGACCTATATGCTTGAGAACGGGCTGTTAAGCGAAGAGTCCGCTGCTGCCGTGAGAGAGATGAAAAATGCTTCTTCCATTGACAGACAAAAAGAGAAGGCCGGCATCAGTCTGGATATCTCTGTTGTACATCCTTTGACCGGGAAGTCGATTCCGGTATGGATAGCGAACTTTGTATTGATGGATTACGGTTCAGGTGCCGTTATGGCTGTACCTGCACATGATGACAGAGATTATGATTTTGCGAAGAAGTATGACCTTCCTATCAAGGCCGTTATCAGACCTAAAGAGGGTGAATTACCTGAAGACAAGGCTTATACTGAAACGGGTATTCTTTTTGACTCAGGCGAATTTGACGGGATGAAGTCAAAAGAGTCGCAGTCGAAGATCATGCATTATTTTGACATCAATGGTCTGGGCAAAAAAGTTATCAACTTCAAGCTCAAAGACTGGGGTGTCTCCCGTCAGCGCTACTGGGGTGCACCATTGCCTTTTATCCATTGTGAGGACTGTGGCCTTGTCATGGAGAAAAAAGAGAACCTTCCGGTTGCGCTTCCTGAAGATGCTCAGATCACGGGCGAGGGAAATCCTCTGGACCATCATCCGACATGGAAGCATTGCAAATGTTCACAATGTGGAAAAGATGCGATCCGTGAGACGGATACGATGGATACTTTTGTGCAGTCATCGTGGTATTTTCTGCGCTATACGGCAAGTCCCGGTATTTGGCAGGACAAGGCTTTTGACAGTAAAGAATTGGATTACTGGATGGGTGTGGACCACTATATCGGAGGTATCGAGCATGCTATCTTGCACCTTTTGTATGCGCGTTTCTTTACGAAAGTCATGCGTGACCTTGGCTATGTAAACTGTGATGAGCCGTTTGATCATCTTTTGACGCAAGGAATGGTGCTTAAAGATGGGGCTAAGATGTCAAAGTCCAAGGGCAATACGGTTGACCCTGACGCACTGGTTGAAAAATACGGTGCGGATACGGCCCGTCTGTTTATCCTTTTTGCTGCACCTCCGACCCAAGAGTTGGAGTGGAACGATTCAGCAGTAGAGGGAGCTTTCCGTTTCCTTAAACGTTTTGCCGACCGTTCAAGCCGTGCGTATGAGACAGCAACGATTCCTGCTATTGATCACGCTACGCTTTCAAAAGAAGAGAAAGCGGCGCGTAAAAAAGTCTATGAAGCCCTTGTGCGTGCCAATGAGGTCTTTGAAGAACGCCATACCTTCAATACACTTATAGCAGGTGTAATGGAGGCGATGAACGCACTCAACGAGCAGGACAATGCAGATGTCTGGACGGAAGGGTACTGGATAATCTCTTCTATTATAGAGCCTATCGTACCTCACCTTGCCTGGGAGATCTCGGATAAGCTGTTTAAACGCAATAACTTTGCACCGGCTACAGTACTCGAAGAGGTCTTTACTGTCGATACAATCGCTATGGGTGTCTCTATCAACGGTAAAAACCGTACACAGATCGAAGTCTCACCATCAGCATCTAAGGATGAGATCCTGGCTATTGCCAAAGAGGAAGCCGCTAAATGGCTCGAAGGCGTCAGTATTGTCAAAGAGATCGTTGTCCCGAACAAGCTTGTCAACCTGGTAGTAAAATAATGAGAGCTAAAGCTCAATGCATGAGAGTCATTAAATGATGAGTCGTATGAAAAAACTGCTTGGTGTTTTGAGTGTTTTGCTTTTTGTATCCGGATGTGGATATATGCCCGCGTCGAAACAGGCACGAAAAGTTGTCGGAGAAAAGGTTTTTGTAGAGGTTAGTGTCTCGCTGGAAGACCCTGAAAATGCCGTATTGATCAAAGATGCGGCGCGTAAGGCAGTTGTCACAAGATTTCACTCTTCATTGGTCCCTCAGGCTGAAGCGGACAGTACTTTGTGGGTAAGTTTGTCAGGGATAAGTTTCGTGCCACTGCAATATGACATCAATGGATACGTCATCGTATACAGGGCAAATATCAACATCAATGTGACAAGACGTACTAAAACGGGACAAAAAAGCTATAATACAAGAGGTTCATATGACTTCGCCATCGAACCAAATGCTATTATCACAGATACACAACGCTTTGAAGCGATCCGTCAAGCGTCTTTGAAAGCGCTGGACTCTTTTATCGCTCAAGTCGGTGCAGAGGGGACTCAGCTTTAAAATCAGGAGATTTTATGACAATCAATCAGATTATCAAGCGCGCATTTGAACGTTTGAAACAAGAGAATAAACTAATGACACCTGACTTTTATGCAGAAGCCTTTTGTAAAGAGGCAAAGGCTGCAGGTATCCTTGTGGAAGATTGTAATCAGGTTGAAAAATTCACTAAAAAACTTGATCTATCATTTCAAAACGAACTCAAACAGTATCGTGTTAAGACGCTTAATGAATTGGTCACATTTTTTATTGCCAAACTCAATCGCTCTAATCCCTCCGAGTCCAATGCCCAAAACACAGAACTGAACCTACTGCTTAAGCGTATTCTACAGACTGTCTCCTCATTGCACAATGCAGAACTGAGCGCACTCTCAACGAAGTCGATTAAGGACTTGGAGCTTGTCACGAACGCACAGCAGATAAGTAAGATCAAAGATGAATGGATAAATTTTTTAACAAATTACGACGACAGCTTTTTGGATCTCCTCAAGCCACATGGAAAAGTAAATAAAAGTGATATCAAGGCTACTATTGCCAATTTGAGATTTGAAACAGGCACCGAAGATAATTTGGGTGAGTACCAGCAACTGGCACTGCTTTTTGTCGCAAGCCTTGTCCCCTCGATCGCATCAAGTGTTGATGAAAGATTGGCAAAGATATCCGATGAGATACGGGCAAATCCGCAGAGTCTAAGTTCATCAACGATGATGGAATCGATCAAAAAGGCGATCAATCTTCGTATATCTTTGGATAAGCAGCACACTAAAAAGATGTTGTTGGCGCTGGATGCAGTATTAGAAAAACTCTCAACCCAGGTGCTTTCGCTCATAGAGAAAACAGATCATTCAGGTAAAGAGATTGCTAAGATCAAAGCGAATCTTGAGAGTCTTGAAGTTGGTGAGAGTCTGGATTTTAAATCTGCACACAAAAAGCTTTATACGATTGCAAGTTCTTTGGAAGAAGAGACGAAACTACTGGGTACAGAACTTCAAGAGCATACGATTGTCATCTCTGAGATGGAGACAAAGATCAGGGCTTTGGAGAAAGAGCTGTCTGAAGCAAAGAAAGTCTCAAGAGAAGATGCTCTGACCAAGTTATATAACAAACGGGCCTTGGATGAGTTTTTGGATATCAGAGAAGGTGAGTTCAAACGTTATGAAAAGCCTTACAGCGTGGTGTTCTTCGATATAGACCATTTCAAACAGGTCAATGACACCTATGGACATGAGGCCGGTGATATTGTCTTGAAGGGGTTTGCGAAAGTCTTTAAGGAGATAGCCAGAAATGTAGACATCATCGGCCGTTATGGAGGAGAGGAGTTCTTGGCCATATTAAGCGAGACTGATCGTAATGGCGCAATGGCCTTTGCGGAAAAGGTCAGAAAAAAGCTTGAGATCAGCCGTTTTGTCTATCAAGGAAACAAGATTCAAGTCACCATGAGCGGAGGGATCGCTTTTAGGGAAGAGTATCCCTCTTTGAACCTGATGATGAAGAAGGCAGATGAGAGACTGTACAAGGCCAAACATAGTGGACGTAATCAGATAGTATCATCATGAGATTAGACGAATTCTTAGCACAAAAACCTCTGTATTACAGCGAGATAGATTATACCCGAATGCCGCGTGCGTATGAGTCCATAAAGGATAAGCTTACTCTTGCGAAGGTTGTTCATGTTGTTGGTACGAACGGTAAAGGGACAACGGGACGGTTTATTGCCAACGCTTTGGTAGCATTAGGCTTTAACACGGGACATTATACTTCCCCTCATATCTCTGAGTTTAATGAGCGTATATGGATTAACGGCCATAACACAGACAATGACAGCCTGGAAAGCGCACATCAAAGGCTACTTAAGATACTCCCTCTGGAATTTCAAAAAAGCTTGAGCTATTTTGAGTATACGACCTTTTTGGCGATGATTGTCTATGAAGAGTGTGATTATGTGGTCCTTGAAGCCGGCCTTGGCGGAGAACATGATGCGACGAACGTGTTTGATAAGATACTCTCAGTGATCACACCAATCGGTCTGGATCATGAAGAGTTCTTGGGAAGCAGCATCGAGGAGGTCGCAGCAACAAAGCTCAGAAGTGTCACCTCGAAAGCGATCGTTG
>JBFEXN010000025.1:0-14569 GCA_041562655.1 Sulfurimonadaceae bacterium | reverse complement strand
TATCTGGAGACACGCGGAAACAGTGCAACGGATGTAGCAATGGCAAAAAGAGCAAGGGGTAGTTGAAACACACGATTGGCATAATACAGGTAAGAGATAGAACCGGTGACAAGAAAGCTCGCAAGCCATGTGTCCAGGAAGGCAGATACCTGTGCGGTAGAATTGCCCCATATCGCAGGGAAAAAACTTCTTTTGAACTGGTGCTTGTCCCGAGACACTTTTTTCTTTTTGCTAAAGAAGTATTTAAAACCGCCAAACAAGAACTTGATGATACCTTTTTGCTTGGCCATGATGAAATGAGACAGGAACTGTAAAAGACCGCCGGCTAAGACACCGTAGCTTAAGTAATAGACGACTTCTATGGACTCTTTTTCATAAGCGAGCAGAAGTGCCGTGATCATCGCAATATTGAGTAGACCGGTAGAAAAGGCCGTCGTGGCAAAATGTTCCTTATATTGAAGCAGGGCAGAGAGGAAGCTGACGACAAATATGAATATAAGGTAATAGAAGTTCAAAGCGACAAATGGCTGTGCCAGAGTAAGGGTCTCATGATCAAAGCCAAGAGCGATGGCTTTAGCGGCATAAAAAGGAAACAGCTGAACTAACATCGTAAGCAAGAAGATGATAAAGAAGAACAGGACAAAGATATGCGTGGCAAAAATCGCCTTGTTCCTGGAAGCGGTAAAGCTTGGTATAAAGCTCTGTGCAAAGGCACCCTCCGCAAAAATACGCCGGAAAAGATTGGGAAGTTTGAAGGCGATAAAAAATATATCACTGTAGATGTTCGCACCCAAGATAGAAGCGGTCAAAAGATCACGGACAAATCCGAGTATACGTGAGAAAAGTGTACCGATGCTGTTTGTAAAGATTGATTTAAACATATGTGCCTATAGGTTGGTATAATTCTTGCTGCAATGCCGTATGAATTGGTGTTTACATGATATAATAATACAATAATGATTTTGATTAAATTTAGTAAAGGAAGCTTTTGAGCCAAAATGAATCATCGATAAGTAACTTTTCCCCCTTTATTGTGAGTACAGACAATATTGCCAAGGAGCTTGTTTCAACTGCAGCCAAGCTTGGGATCAAGGTATCTGAACTCGACTTTAACCTTTTGGATGTCCAGACCTTTTTAACAAAGGGTGACGCGCAGGAACAAGAAGTCATAGGGGACGAATTAAAAGAGCTTAATGATCCTGAAATGCTATCAGATGCGAGTGTGATGATTCGCCAAGTCTATGAGATAGAGGTTGTCTTGGCGGATAAAGATGACAAGTTCTCAAAGTTAAACCTAAGTATCGGTGCCAATCCTACGATGACGCGTCTTTTTGCTTCGATCAAGCCCGGATCGGAAATAGAATATTTTGACGGTATGGAAAGAGAGTTAAAGAGTTTTATAAACAAACGTAAACTGCGTGCAAACATGCTCATTGGCATTTGGGATGAAAAGTTAAATAAAGAGATAGAAAAATTTGTCGCAAAGGTTCGTGTCAATAAGGTGCTTAAAGTCGAGAAGAGGATAACCTTTGAAGTTGGTTTGACATTCGATGTGCGTGCTACGAGTGATGACAAGTTGATCTTTCATTACAAAAGTGAAGAAGAAAAAGATGAGAAGGCGAAGGTCGATCATTACAATCGTGGGTTTATTCAGGCGGTTACTCAAGATGAACTTTTGATCGAGTACATAAAAGCTAAAAAAGGCGATCCTGGCCGTAACTGCAGGGGTGAGTTCATAGAGCCTGAAGAACCGGTTGTCTCACATACACCTGATTTTAATGTCAGTGATAAGATCGAAGTTGTTGAGAATGATGACAATATTGAATATCGGGCAAAAAGCAGTGGTTATGTCGTTTTTGAGAACAATACTTATGACATCAACAGTGAGGTTGAAGTCAGTGAGATAAGCTTTAAGACAACGGGCTCTATTGGGGCTGGGATGGATACGGATGTGTCAATCAGTGTTAAAGAAGCAGATGCCTTTAAAGATGCTATCGGCGCGGGAATGGAAGTTGAGGTAAATGAGATAAATGTTGATGGGAATGTCGGAAACAATGCAAAGATAAAAGCCAATAAAGTCAAGATACAAGGACAGACCCATCAAAGTTCGTACATAGAAGCTGGTGAGATAGAGATCAACATACACAAGGGAAGGGCGAAGGGTTCCAAAGTCAAGGTGACACGTCTGGAACAGGGCATCATCGAAGGCGAATTTGTCGAAGTCACGCAGGCAACAGGTGGAAAGATTATCGCAAAAGAGGTCTATGTCGATACACTGGCCTCACATGTTGACATTATCGCAAGTTCCAAAATAGAGATAAAAAACTTTAACGGTGAAGAAAACACCTTTACGATCTCTCCTATCTTGCATGATGAAGATAAAGAGGCATTGGACGATAATGAAGGCGAACTGCTGGTACAAAAACGCAAGATCAGAGCATTGAATGAAGAGATAGCAAAAAATGACAAGATTTTGAATGATAATGCTGGAGCGATCGTCGATTTAAAAAAGCGCTTAGCACAATACAAGCAAAGTGGAGCCAAGATGCCCACCTCTTTTGTCACAAAGTTTAAAGAGTTTCAAGAACTTCAAAAGAAACTTGTCGAGTTAAAAACTGAAGTGAAACAGCAAGAAGATATGTACGATCTCTTATGTGCCAAATCGAATGAGTTCCAAGATGATGTGTTCAACGCAAAGATAATCAACCATGACCATTACAAAGGGCATAATGAGATACGGTTCAAACTGCTTGAGCCGGAGATCGAACTCTATTTGGTCCCAAAAGGTACGGGTGATGAGAAGTGCTTTATGTTGGGTAAAGACGAAGAGACAGATGCCTATCAGATAGTCACTACGAGTATAGGCGGAAAATGATGATCGTTGGTATAGAAGGTGTTGTAGAGAAGAAAGAACCGACACTTGTCCATGTTAATGTCAATGGTCTGATCTATGAAGTGTTTATCTCTATTAACACATATCATGCTCTGGACTCTCAGAGGGTTAAACTGTTTACGATACAAATCATCCGCGAGGATGCCCACAGTCTGTATGGTTTTGCTGATGAAAGTGAAAAACAGATGTTCTCGCAGCTTATCAAGATAAACGGTGTAGGACCGAAGGTCGCTCTTGCTATCTGTTCTACCTATACTCCTAGCAGTTTTTTAAGTATCGTCCAGGCCAATGATGTCGCCTCGCTTAAAAGGGTTCCTGGAATTGGGCCAAAAGGCGCA
Source organism: Sulfurimonadaceae bacterium (assembly GCA_041562655.1). Classification (GTDB taxonomy): domain Bacteria; phylum Campylobacterota; class Campylobacteria; order Campylobacterales; family Sulfurimonadaceae. Next base: position 11,338 of record JBFEXN010000025.1, on the reverse strand, counting down.
AGCCGCATCTTAGTCGAGTTGAGCAACTTTGTCGTTGACACTCATGCTGAGCAAAGCTCCCCGTCTCAGGCTGAAGCAGCGATGGCACTGGAGAGTCTGGGCTTCAAGAAGGAACAGATCATAAAGGTACTCGCCGGTATCCATGCAAATGATACGGGAGAGATAGTCAAAGAAGCTCTCAAAAAGTTAAAATAGTCCCTAGTGAAGCACTTTTTAGAGTGTTTCTTCTTTTTTAAACTTAATTAGATAAAATTAGCTTTTATTATTAATCAGGAATTTACATTGAATCTAGCAATACTCTTTGGTGGTGCTTCTTACGAGCATGAGATAAGCATTGTCTCTGCCATCACACTTAAAGACAAACTCTCCGCTTTGGACTTGAGTTTCATTTTTTTAGACCAAGATCATACTTTTTATCATATCGCTCCACAGAAGATGGATGCAAAGACCTTCAGTTCGGCTGCTTACAAGAAAGAACCGATCCTTACATTGCAAGACGGCGGTTTTTCGCAAAAGGCATTTATAGGGTCAAAATCACTCTCTTTTGATAGAGTGCTTAACCTCGTTCACGGTGCAGATGGGGAAGATGCCACTATTGCGGCGCTCTTTGATTTTTATAATATCGAGTATATCGGACCGCGCAAAGATGCAAGCGTCATGAGCTTTGATAAGTTTATGACAAAAGCTTACGCCAGTGCATGTGGGGTTGATACTGTTTCATATGAACTTCTAAAGGGTGAGAGAAAGACGTCTGTCGAGTTACCTTTTATTATCAAGCCGACACGTCTTGGGAGCTCAATAGGTGTGAGTATTGTCAAGAAGAGTGAAGAGCTGGACTATGCACTGGATGTCGCATATGAGTTTGATGACAAGCTTCTGATAGAGCCGTTTATTGAGGGTGTTAAGGAGTACAATGTAGCCGGTTGTATGACTGATAAAGGTTTGCAGCTTTCATTGATCGAAGAGCCCCAAAAAGAGGAGTTCCTGGACTTTGACAAGAAGTACTTGGACTTTTCCCGCTCAGAACAGGTACATGAGGCAGAGATCTCTGCTGATCTAAAGCAAGCCCTATATGATGCCTTTGAAAAGATATACGCACCAATTTTTGAAGGGGCGTTGATCCGTTGTGATTTTTTTGTCGTCGATGGCAAGGTGTTACTCAATGAGATCAATCCGATCCCTGGTTCAATGGCAAACTATCTGTTTGATGACTTCACGTCACTGGTCCAAAACATCTCCTTACCGAAGAAAAGGGAGATCAGAGTGAATTATACCTACCTACATTCAATCCGTTCTGCCAAAGGAAAAGCATAATGGCCTTAAAGAGTTTTCAGCACGAACAACATACATACAGCATATCTTATGACATTGTAAATCCCCTTGCCAAGCATGACCTGATCGTCCTGCATGGGTGGGGCTCGAACAAAGAGATCATGAAGCAGGCCTTCGAGCCGTACATGGACCAGTTTCGTCATATCTATATCGATCTTCCTGGCTTTGGTGGAAGTATAAACCATGCCGTACTGGATACGGTTGAGTACACGCGTATTATTGAAGTGTTTTTGGAACTTATCGGAGCAAAAAAAGAGATCGTTGTCGGCCATTCATTTGGCGGAAAAGTCGCTACACTTTTGAATCCGGACCTGTTAGTCTTGCTCTCATCTGCAGGAATCAAGCTCCCTAAACCCTTAGCTGTAAAGATCAAGATCAGACTTGCAAAACTAATGAACATATTGGGGCTGAGACAACTTAGCTCTTTATTTAGGGCAAAGGATGCAAAAGAGCTTAATACGCTTATGTATGAGACATTCAAAAAAGTCGTAGACGAGGATTTTTCACAAGAGTTTGAAAGCTTTTCGAAGAAGGCCCTTGTCTGTTGGGGTGAGGATGATAAAGCGACACCTCTTATTGCTGGACAGAAGATAAAGAACCTGATCAAGAACAGTCGTTTTACTGTTTACCAGGGAGATCATTTTTTCTTTTTGAACCGGGCGAAATCAATTGCTTCTGAGATCACAGAGATGTTTGTAAAGCCGGTCTCTAACTGATGAATTATCTACAGCTTCTACTCTTTGTAACCAATGTGCTCTTTGTCATGAGCCTTGGCTGGTATCTTATTACCAACATGCAGTGGTACAACTATCAAATAGAGCGTGTCATTACCAAGCACCATAAACCATGGTGGCATCTGTTTTATTTTATTTTCCCGTTTATGGTCTATTATGGGATGTATTCACTTGGATGGGCTGAGTTTTTTGCTATCTATTTTTATTTCGCAGCACTGCCTGCACTCTTTGTATGGCACAAACGCCTTGACAAACCATTGGTCTTGACATGGAGAGTACGTAGGTTTTTACTCCTGCTTGTATCCATGACGCTCTTTCAAAACTTCTTATGTACCATCAAAGATGCATGTGAGGTATATGGTGTGTTCATGCCTCTGTTGGTAGCGACGGTGGGTTCGATCTTCATAGAAAAGTTCCTGTTTTTGGCATTTATGAGAGAGGCTAAACGAAAGTTGTATGATATGAAGGAGTTGAAAGTCATTGCGCTTACCGGAAGTTACGGCAAGACAAGCATGAAGAACTTCTTGTATCAGATACTCAAGTCGCATTTTAAGGCTTACATGACACCACGTTCTGTCAACACACTTGGTGGCCTTGTAAAAGATATCAATGTCGACCTGCCAGAAGACACGGAAGTCTATATTGCCGAGGCGGGTGCGAGATCAAAAGGTGATATCTATCAGATATCACAATTGTTGAATCAGCATATTGCCGTAGTGGGAAAAATAGGACCTGCGCATATAGAGTATTTCAAATCTCTTGAGAATATTGCGCGGACAAAATTAGAGATCATGCAAAGCGCACGCTTGGAAAAAGCTTTTGTACATGTCAGTGCAACGGATGAAAAGCATGAAAAAGTAGAGTTCTTTGGAGATGAGATCAAAGATCTCTGTTCATCACTCGAAGGCCTGTCGTTCACGTTGGATCTTAAGGGTGAAGAGGTGCCGTTCAGGACTTCTGTCTTAGGCTCTTTCCAGGCGATGAACATTGCTGCTGCAGTTAGAGTCGCTTCTTATATGGGAATGCCTATTGAGGAGATACAAAAGGCTGTTGAAGGACTTCAAGCTGTTGAGCACCGCTTGCAGCGAATCGATGCCGGTGGAAAGATCATATTGGATGATGGGTTTAATGGAAACCTTGAGGGGATGAAAGAGGGCATCAACCTTTGCTCTCAGCATCACGGAAGAAAAGTGATCGTTACTCCAGGATTGGTTGAAAGTTCACCAGAGCTAAACCTTGAGCTGATCAGTGAGATCAATAAGGTCTTCGATATCGTTATCGTAACCGGTGCACTCAATGCAGAGCTCTTTGATAAGAACCTGAAGGTCGATCAAAAGATCATGCTCAGTGATAAATCAAAATTGACAGATGTCCTGGCAAGCAATACGGCCAGCGGTGATATCATCCTTTTTGCAAATGATGCGCCTAACTTTATATGAAACATATTGATACGCTTACAGAATATGTTTCTCGCTTTACAGCGGTCGTATTAGTACTGCTTACGATATTGATCGTCTTTGATGCACTCTCACGCTATCTCTTTCACGCAGGTTCCATCGCATTGCAGGAGTTGGAATGGCATCTGTTTGATGCGGTCATACTGTTGGGCATATCGTATGCCTTGAAAGAAGGAGCCCATGTCCGAGTCGATATCTTCTATGCAAGTTTTACCCCGCGTACAAAAGCATATATCGATATTTTCTCTTACCTCTTCTTGGTCATGCCGTTCTCGGTGTTGATCATCTATATGGGGTTTGACTTTGTGATGCAAAGTTTCATCCAGAGTGAAGGCTCTTCGGACCCGGGTGGCCTGCCGTATCGCTTTATCGTGAAAAGCCTTATGCTTTTGAGTTTTGTCCTGCTTCTTCTACAGTCACTCAGTGAGATAAACAAGCGTATAAGGTCTCTTTTATCATGATCGCTTTTGTCATGTTTATCGTAGCACTTTTGTTATTGATGCTGGGTTTTGAAGTCGCTTTTGTATTTGGTTCGATAGCCCTCTTTTTTGCCGTCTTATCGCCTGAACTGGGACTAGAGGTCTTTCATTTTCTCCCTTTTAGGATCTATGGGATAATGAGTAACTTTACGCTGATGGCGGTTCCTCTGTTTATCTTTATGGGGCTGGTATTAGAGAAGAGTCGTATGGCCGAAGACCTTCTACTGTCCATGAGCAAACTGTTTGGCTCTGTTCGCGGAGGAATGGCTGTCAGTGTTGTCTTGGTCGGAGCCATTCTTGCTGCTTCAACAGGTATTGTAAGTGCTTCCGTCGTGATGATGAGTGTCATCGCCTTGCCTTTGATGCTGAGATATGGGTACTCCAAGCCACTTGCTGCGGGTACTATTGCTGCGTCTGGTACTCTTGGGCAGATCATACCACCTTCGATCGTACTGATCATCTTGGGTGATGTGATGAACATAAGTGTAGGTGATCTTTTTAAAGGGGCGGTACTGCCTGGGCTTTTGCTCGTAGGTCTTTATATTCTGTACATCGTGCTTTACGCCTTTTTTAACAAAGAGGTTGCTCCGGCAGTCGAGACAGAGAAAGTGAGTGTTTTTACGACGCTCAATGCCGTCTTGCCGCCTTTACTGCTTATCTTTGTCGTCTTGGGCTCTATCTTTGCCGGAATAGCCTCTCCGACAGAATCGGCAGCTTTTGGCGTTTTGGGTGCTGTCATGCTCTCTGTTTATAAAAAGAGTCTCTCTTTTGAGATCATCCGATACGCAAGTATGCACACACTTAAACTCTCAGGTATGATCTTTATGATCCTAATAGGTGCAACGGCCTTTTCGTTGGTCTTTAATGAGTTGGGTGGGTCTGATATTATTTTAGACTTCTTTTCTGAAGATATAGCAGACCCATGGGTCTTTATCGCTTTTGCGATGCTTGTTGTCTTTATCCTTGGGCTTTTCATCGATTTTATTGAGATATCCTTTATTGTCGTTCCCATCATGGTGCCGATCTTGGACGAACTTGGCATTGACCCGATATGGTTCGCGATACTTGTGGCAATGAACCTCCAGGCATCATTCATCATGCCACCGTTTGGACTTTCACTCTTCTTTTTAAAGGGAGCAGCAAAAGATATGATCTCGACTGCGCAGATATACAAGGGGATCATCCCTTTTATCTTTTTGCAGGTCTTAGCCCTGAGTCTTGTGATGCTCTTCCCTGATCTTGTTTTTGCTTTTTTATAGATAAACTTTTTGTTTTATGAAAACACTTTAGCTTGTTTTATAAGAGAGGGGGTACAATTAAACATGGAAAATATATTATACGCCCCCTGGCGCACAGAATACATACAAGATGAGAGGGTGGATGGTTGCGTCTTTTGCCATATATCCCAACATTCAGACGATGATAGCGAGTTACATGTCCTTTACAGGGACGAACATTGTTTTATAGTGATGAACAAATATCCATATACCCCAGGTCATTTTATGATCATCCCTCACAAGCATACGGATGCCCTGGAAGAATTGGAAAGTGAGACATGGATACATATGTCGGCCTTGGCACAAAAGTGTGTCAGGCTGCTAAAAGAAGGCTTTGACGCCCAAGGTGTCAATATAGGTATGAATCTTGGAAAGGCCGGTGGGGCAGGTATCGCTGAACACATTCACCTTCATCTGGTCCCCAGATGGGAAAGAGACACGAACTTCATTACTGCCATAAGCAGTACTCGTGTCTACTCTACCGATTTTGAGAGGATATACACGAAGATCTTGGGGTTGATCCCGATTTATTTGAGATAAGCTAAAATATTGTTTAAAGGTTGAAGATGAACACATCGGTTTTATTGGAGTTTGCGATGTTTCCCACCAGTCCGGATGGACGAGACGGGGCAGGGGTTTCAGGGTATGTAAGTAAGATCATAGATATGATCGATCAAAGCGGAGTCTCTTATCAGCTTACGCCGATGGGGACTATCATCGAGTGTGGCTCCATGAAAGAAGCATTAAATGTCATTGAAAAGGCATATGAATGTCTAAGCGAGTGTGAACGCGTCTATTCGTCCTTGAAGTTCGATATTCGAAAAGGTAAGAGCAATCGTTTAAAAACAAAGATAGATTCGGTAGAGAAGAGTCTTGGTCGGGAAGTGAAACATTAAAGGGTATACAACAGCGACAGGGCAGTAGAACGTACCCCTTTAAAGCAGTCGCTGTGGCCAGGAAATAAGCAGGGTCTTATAAAGAGGACTCGATCGCTGAGATTACCTTGGCTTCCAGTTTTTGAAGCACTCCATAGGCCTTTGAGTCCTGTGGTGCCACGCTTGCACGAACATACATGACAGAGGTCTTTCCCTCTTTTTCAACCAGGGTGACACGAATAGGACAAAATGCCATCATCTCCGGGTCTGAATTCGCCACTTCGTTTCCGAACCAGCCATTACAGGCGATGACCGCCTTTATTCCATCCAGTTCATTTGTATTAAAGTTCTTTCCAAACTTCTTTGGTAGGCCGGCTGCCTTGAACTTTGCCATGATATCGATCTCAGAGACAACGATAAGCTTTGACTTTTCAAAGGATGCAAGTAGCTTGGTATAGACCTCATCCATAGAGGCATCAAAGGTTTTTGTATAGACACTGTTCGCCCATAAACTAAGACTAAAACATATCATTACCAATATTTTTTTCATTTATATCTCCATTGTGTTTTGTAGCGGTTGTAAATCATGGCAACAAGCTAGTGCGAATCATGTCCCGCACGTGCATTCATCTCCACCTCGATCCCTGCCTTGAGAAAACAGGTAAATGCGATTGTTACTGCGATGATTTTGATGTCTGATTCGCCGATCAAAGCCCATACCAGACAAAACAGCAAGGCTACGGAAGTGATGGCCAGGCTGTTTTTACTCTTAGTTAGTTCATTTTCACTCATTTTATCTCCTTGAATTTGAATATTATAGCATTGCTTCATATGGTTAAGATTAAATATTGTTATCTCTCTGTTATAATAAGGCCATGAATAAAAACAAGATACGAGCATTTGCCATAACCGGGATTATAGGGACGATGATAATTGTGTTGGTCGCATATGCGGTCAGCAACTCTTCTTTCAATTTTAAGGGAAATATTCTAAAACAGAAACAGAAAACGGGTATAGGGTATGTCCGATCAGGACGTACTGACTATAAAGCGCCGAATGTATTCTTGCTTGGTGATTTTACTGCCAATATGGCGACGAATGACAGAGCTGGCAAGTTCGTCCGCGTGGAATTACGTCTTGAGATGAGTGATACTGCGATGGCTGATGAGTTGAAGAACAAAAATATCCTGCTACGCGATGCTGTCATTGAAGAGATGAGTCTAAAGCGCTTTTCAGAGGTTTCAACGGCAAAAGGTAAAGACGAGCTAAAAAGCAATATAAAAGACAGGATCAACAACATTGTCGCCGATGGCGAGATAAAAGAGGTGTATTTCACACAGTTCATCATCCAGTAGGCAATAGAAATAGCCCTGAAATTGGATATAATCACGATAATATAAAACAAAGAATAGATATATGAACCCTATACAACGTGTAAAAGAAGCAATCGAAGAGATCAAAAAAGGTAAGATGGTCATCATGATGGATGATGAAGACCGTGAGAATGAGGGCGATCTTGTCTATGCATCTACGTTTTCAACACCCGAGCATGTCAACTTTATGGCAACGCATGCCAAGGGGCTTATCTGTGTCGCGATCTCCAATGACATAGCCTCACGCTTAGAACTCAATCCGATGGTAAGTTCCAACACCTCTATGCATGAGACGGCTTTTACGGTTTCTGTGGATGCGACAGAAGCAGTGACCGGTATCTCAGCCGCTGAACGTGATATGACGATTAAGATCCTTGCCAATCCTTTGAGTCGTCCGAGTGAACTTGTCAAGCCCGGACACATCTTCCCTTTGATAGCCAAGGAGGGTGGTACATTGATCCGCACAGGTCATACTGAAGGCTCAGTCGATCTATGTCGTCTTGCCGGGCTTGCTGAGTCATCCGTTATCTGTGAGATCATGAAAGACGATGGTACGATGGCACGGCGTGATGACCTTGAGGTCTTTGCAAAAAAACATGACCAGAAGATCGTTTACATCTCAGACATTGTCGCGTATCGATTGGCTAATGAAAGTCTTATAAAAAGTTCTACAGAAGAAGAGGGCGAGTTCTTCGATACCAAAATAAAAAAGCATGTCTTTATCGATCATGAGGGTATCGAACATACGGCTATAGTCTTTCATGGAGTAGGAGCGACGGCGAATGTCAAAGTACATAATGTATTGTCAGATCTTGAACTTCTTTCCAATCAGGAAAAATATCAGCAGCTCGTAAAATCTATTGAGTATCTTAAACAAAACAGCGGCGTGCTGCTGTTTATCAACAAACCTGACCACCATAACGTAACAATGAAGGAATATGGTCTAGGTGCGCAGATCATAAAAAGTCTAGGTATCTCTCATATGCGCTTGTTGAGTAGCATGAAGGTGACTGACTTTGTCGGTCTGTCCGGTTTTGGTCTTGAGGTTTCCGAAGTCATCGACCCCCTTCACAACTAAAATATTAAACATTTTGTGTCATGAGGGGGAGAACCTTTTATGACATATTCCTCCTATTGATCCCTTCTATATAGAAATTTATTGATATAAAAGCTTTATTTTTACTTTTTTATTATATGCTTTACTTATATTTGTGCACCTGTGGGTTTAAGGTGTTTTCAAAAAGGGGTAATGATGTCAACGCTTCCAGAATGTCTACAACCTGCTATCGAACAACTTGCAAAATATGAGACTCGCATCTCAGCATTGGAAGAAAAAAACCGAAGTTTAGACGGTGATATACAAGCATTGTCGGATGAGAAGTCTGCTCTGCATGAACAGATCCTTCAAGAGACCCAGGCACAAAGGCTTGCACTCGAAGAGTTTGAAAACGAGAAGACAAGACTTCGGGAATTAAACACTGTCCTGAGTGATCAGCTGCGCGATAAGTCAAAAGAGGTGGAGGAGCTAAGCGAGGCCAACGCCAAACTACAAGAGCAGAACTCACGTGTAAGCTCCGAGAGTATACGTGTCAATGCAGGGCAGGAAGCTCTGTCTCATCAAAGCCAACGCCTCAATGAAGAACTTGAAAAGCTTCGCACTGAAAACGAGTCTTTACGAGAACAGCTTCTTAATGGAGATCAGAATACAGATACACAGACGGGTGATGCCTCTTTCTTGCAGGATGAGATAGAGCGTTTGATGCAACGCCATGGTGAGATCACCCAAGAGAAGATGCAAGCTTCTGCCAAGATGCACGCAGCGCAAAAGGATCTTGAAGAGACACAGCTTGATCTTGATGCGACAAAACAGAGACTTGAACATCTTGAGTTTGAACATCAGAGCCTTCAAAACCTTCATAAAAGCCTTATGGAAGAGAGAGATCTTTTGTCTGAGCAGAAGAGGTCTTTGGATGAAGTCAAAGTTGAACTAGATGAGCGGGTCTTACGTCTGAGCGAGAGAAATCAGATCATAATGGCGGAAAAAGAAGAGCTTGAACGATCTTTGGCAAAAGAGCATCTTGTGGAAGACGGTCTTTCTGAAGAAGTCAACCATCTTCGTATGAAGAGTAGAAGACTTGCTGAAGAGAACAAGGAACTTCGTGAAGGCAAGCGTGAAGATCAAGAGACAGAGATTAAACCACTTGAAATTGACACACCACAAGACGAGGACGAGATCGTTTCCTCTCCAGCTGCTACACGTTCACATTTTCCAAACGAAAGTCATAGAAGCGATACTGAGCATTAGCCTCAGTAAGCGTCACTTTCAACCACTTACAATCTATTAGCAAGGCATATTTGGCTATCCTTTCAAGATATATACACATGTAGGGACTTTTATGTCAGATAAAAAAATCATTATTTTAGATACGGAAACAACAGGCGTTCTTGAAGAAGACAGAATCATCCAACTAAGCTATCTGGTCACGGATGCGACAGGAAAGATTGAAGAGGTGCATAACGAGTTCTGTCAAGCGCCCTTAGATATCAAGTTTGATGCCATGGCGATCCATCATATCACGCCCGAAGCGCTTGAAGGCAGACCGGCTTGTAACGAGTTACTTGGATTTCAACGCCTGCATGAGCTTAATACGCCTGAAAATATCATCGTTATCCAAAGTGCGGAATTTGACCTTGGTATGCTTGAAAAAGAGGGCTTTGTCTCCAAGATGAAGTTGATCGACACTTTTAGAATACATCGATATTTTTATCATGATGATCCACATGGATTGCAGTTTAACCGATATGCTCTTGGACTCTACAAAAAAGAAGCAGCACAGATGGATGAACTTGGCGTGAAGATCTCTGCGCATGACGCACTGGGCGATGTCATCGTATTGAAAAACTTTTATGACCATCTTTTACAGGCGCATGATGAGTCTACGATGATCGAGATGTGTTCTGGACCTATTTTGATGGAGTTGATGCCTTTTGGAAAGCATAAGGGAAAACGCATTCAAGAAGTGGCCGTGAGCGAAAGAAGAAGTCTTTCGTATATGTTGGAGACCTTTGACCTTGACCAGGATCTGAAGTACAGTTTTCAATACTACTATGACCTCATGAAAGACAAGGCTTCTCTAGTCATTAGTTTTGGCAAGTATAAGGGAAAGACGCCTTTGGATATCGTGAATGAAGACCGCTCTTACCTGGAATGGATGCACAACAAAGCTGAGAATATAGCGGTAGAATTGAAAGTAGAGATAAAACGCGTTCTTGATGAACATGCTCCCCAACCATCATAGACAATTGATACAGGGTGAAACAAAGTTTTTCCCTTAAGCGGATAGTGTTAATCCAAAGGGATGGACCCTTTGGATTAAAATGCGATCATTGCCATTAACAAGATATCGCTTTGATCCTTTGTGATTGCATCAGGATACGTGGTGAGTGCGTATTCTAATACCATACGGACATTTTGTCTATAATTATATTCCGCACCAACATTATATACATTGATATTGTTGGCATTTGTCACATCATCTTTATATGAGAGGTATCCCAGTTTAACAGCATAACGTTCCGTCGGATTGAGTTGTGCTCCAAGGGAAAATCCTGTTTGATCTGATTTGGTCGCGGCATAGGTCACGGGGCCTGTAGTAGGTACAGTGGCTTTATAATATTCGTTTTTCAAAACAGCTCCTCCGGTAAGCATTAGTGACATACCGTTGTCAAATTCTCCATAGAGCTGAATATCGGCACCAGCAGATTTTCGACTAAAGGCACTGTAGTCCCATGCCGTTTCTTTGCCTGTAGC
>JBFEXN010000024.1:0-14735 GCA_041562655.1 Sulfurimonadaceae bacterium | reverse complement strand
GATACACCACAAGACCTGCGCTCACAAATAAATGATAATCTAAGTCTGGTTCGCCGTATATCCAAAGAAGCCGATATCAACGAGGCCAACCTGTTTTACAACACTTCCCTGACGATACAAGAGCAGTTACATAAAAGGCCATTGCTTTCACATAAGTTCGCACATGACTACACTAAGGTATGTGAGACTGTCAATGAACTTTCAAAACGTATCAAGTTGAGACATCCAAAGCTCTCGGCCCATATCAGTACCATGACAGCGCATCAAACACGCTTTGACAAAAAGATCAAGAGTATCGGCCTGGGTGAGTTAAAAAAGAGCTGGGCAAATACAAAAAAATCGTATCAACTCTATCTGCGAAATCCAAGTGATAGTACCTATGCCAAGTACAAAGGTCACTATACACAGGCCAAGTCAATCATTTTGGAGCTGTATCTTGATGACGATGACGAAGAGTATCTGTTCTCTTACCTAGACCTTCAGCATACAAATCTCCATACGATTCATACACTCTACGCTCACATCGGTTTTAAACGCATCCTTCAACTTAAACCATTGATCTATGGTCTTAAGGAGTACATGCAACTTAACGCCTCACTCTTTAATCCATTGGCTGCTTAAAACAATAAGGCAATCTGGTACAGGTTTTGCTGCTGTGTTGTGGTAATCACACAAGGAGTTCGTATGAAAGTATTGGAAACGATTGATGTTGTTGTAAAACTGAAAGAAAAGATTGCAGATGCAAAACAGAACAATGTCGCTCTTGCGACCCAACTACAAAAACTTCTCGACGCTATCTTGAGCAATCCTCAGAACAAACACTCTATCTAAACCATCAATATTTCAGCCTGGCACGTAAATATCTGCGTTCCGGGGCTGAGTTTAAGTAAAAGTTTATCTGCATTGGATATAATCTCAGTCCTAAAACATTCTTATCGATGTTTTATCTGACTGGATAGGTGGGTGAGCGGCTGAAACCACATCCCTGCTAAGGATGCGTATGGGTAACTGTACCGAGGGTTCGAATCCCTCCCTGTCCGCCACTGTGCTTAAAACCCCCTAAACACTGACTCCCAAGAATTGAAAATCCTTACTGTGACCAAAGTATGCCCAAACGTACCAGTTGTTTTGAGAGAAACAGAGCCCTTTTTTTATCCACAGCAGAACAAGTGTTTTTTAGTATGAGTTTTCCTGTTCCACAGATGAGGAGTTACTAACTTAAGTTATTTTCTAAAGGTAACCTAATTATAAACTTGGCACCTAGCTCCGTATTTTCAACACTTAGCATTCCATTAAAGTTTTCTGTAATAACAGTATAAGCCAGATGAAGTCCTATACCTGTTCCATTTTCCCCTTTAGTAGAGAAGTATGGATCAAAAACTTGATCTATAATATCTTTTGGAATACCTCCAGCATTATCTTCAACGGTAATATAAATATTATGAGCATCTTTAATGATATCTATAATTATTTTTGGGTTTGTAACACCTCTCTCAATAATTGCATCTCTTGAGTTTGATAATAAATTAAGGATGACTTGAATAAATCCTCTTTCACTTATGATTGCTTGTATTCCATCATCTTCAAAGTTTTTAATAATTTGAATTTGATCTGCTTTGAATAAGTCTTTTACCAAGTCTATTGACTTCCCAACCGTGGTATTAATGTTTGTTGGTTTGTATGTATCTGAACTCTTGTACAAGTATCTAAAGTCATCAATTATTGTTGATAGTTCCTGCGCCAGAGTTTCTATTCGAATCATCTTTTCATCTAACACTTCATTACTATCTTCTGCTAATGCATTTTTAAATCTAACACTCCCCGTAATGGCAGTTATGGCCGATAATGGCTGCCTCCATTGATGTGCAATCATGCTAATCATTTCGCCCATAGCAATTAACCGTGACTTCTGAATTATTATTTGATCTTTCTTTCGACTTTTGCGTACTTCTTTTTTAACCCTATCTTCGAGTTTCTTTTCATGTTTTTTTAGTTTTTTCTCTGCAGATTTTGTTTTTTGAAATAGATAAAAAACAATCCCTAATAGCAGTGATAACACTATTCCGAAAAGAAGAAAAAGTTCTGGAAGATTCTTATGATAATCTGCTTGGTTTAGAGCCTGTGCAAATAAAATAAAAATCAATAAGGACATAAAGCCAATGCTTATCGGATAAAGGATCTCTACATCATCCTTATTTGATGAGAAAAATTGTTTTCCTAATATTCCTAATGACAAGATAATGAAACCTATTGAAGTATGTACAGCCATTCGAGTCAGCTTCTGCCATCCATATGCTGATTCTATGCTAAGGATGTATCCCATTAAAGCGACCAAGGCCGTAGCAAAAACAATTGATCCTAAGAACGTCAATACAACTTGTTTGTATTTTTTATCTTGTGCGAAAAATGTAATGATAAAATAAAGACCCGTTACAAAAAAGCTGAGTGCAGTATTTGGAGCCATTCTTCCCGGGTGGGATGTCTTTACTGTGACATAGTGTTCCATAAAGAGTTGATCGATGCCAAAATTAATATTAAAAATGTATTCGACAAGTGTTAGCGCTCCGATAAGTGCTACTATAAATCCAAGGATAAGAGAACCTTGACTCTTTCCTGCGTTCAAAGCAACAAATGCGGATCCACCCAGTAAAAAGCCTAAAGCAGTATTATATTGCATCGGTACAAAAGTTGGCAATATTTGGATCAAGGATACTGTTTCTGTATGCCATCCAATAATTACAATTAAACCTAACAGTATAGAAAGGAACCCACATATTTTAAGAGATGTATTCATGCCGACTATTATACTATATTTGTCAAATTATACGTGTACCACAATCAGTATGTTTCGGAACCAATAAAATTCATCTGACTAGTAGATGATATCGCGATCTTATAATCTATCCTCAAACATCGACAATCACCCAAATACTACGCTGATCTAAGTAAGTTCAATCAAAAATGACACGCCCTCATCTTTATTGGTAGCGTAGATCTTTCCATTGAGGTTCTTCTCAACGATCATCTTTGACATATACAGTCCAAGCCCCGTTCCGTTTAAGGAACCTTTCGTCGTATAATACGGCTCAAATATCTTCTCTATGATCCCTTGATCAATACCACCGGCATTGTCATAGACTTCCATATAAAAACCACCCTGGTCTTTATATGTCTTTATCTCTACTCTTTTCTCTTCAATCTCCTTCCCCTCAAAAGCTTCTTTCGCGTTTTGGATTAGATTGATAAGTACTTGTTTTAACTCATTGGGATAGCTTGACAATTCCGTATTGCCTTGATACTGTTTTATCACAGAGATATTATGAGCTTTAAGTAGAGGCTGTATGATGGCAAGTGAACCTTCTGCTACCGCTTCAAGTGTTGTCACCTGCTTCTCTTTCTCCTCTTGGAGGAAAGCTCGAAAATCGTCGATCGTCGTTGAGAGGTGCTGGGTATGTGATGATATGTTCTCTAGCTCTGTCTCTAGGTATTGATCATTGATCGTCCCCAAGATCCGTTTCATCTGCAGGGCACCTACCCTCGATGCGATTGCTGATAACGGTTGTCTCCATTGATGTGCGATCATCGCTATCATCTCTCCCATCTGTGCATATCTTGCCTGTTTGAAACACTGCGCCTCTTGCTCTTGATGGAGTGCAACGGCCTCATCTACCCGTGTTTGAAGATACCTGTTATGTTCACTCAGCTCTTTTTCAAGCCTCGCAGGATACCTTGAGAACACATAGGCCAATGGAAAGGACAGAACTGAGATGAAGACCAGAAGTAAAACGATATACTTGGTCTCTTCTGAGAGGGTTTCTATCAGCCTGTTCTTTTTGGATTTTAAGACCAGTCTCAAGGCCTCACCATTGTCAAAATTTAAAGTATTGGCATAAAACGGTGCTTCGAGCTTTATATCACTGAAACGAAAACCACTGCCGTTTGAATGCCCCTGCTTGATATAATTGCTCCAGTTATGTTGCTTGTCGGTAGAGACCAGGAGATGATCCTCTTTATCTACAAGATATATATCATATTCATTGGAATTCACAAGTTCATCTAGGAAGTCCTGCATGAAAAAATTGATAATCAGTATCCCTTGTAGTTTACCCTTGTCAACGCAGGGAACACCTGCTCTGAGTACAGGTTTGATCGGTCTTTCTAGCTCACCATACTCACGGTTCAAGTCTATTTTCGAATAGCTGACAAGCTCATGGGGTGCTTGCGATATCTGCGTAAAATAATACCTATGTCTTTTATTTTGAAGTTCATCCCTTGGTACCAGGTAAGGCAGGCTGGATGAGGACTCTCTATTTGTTCGGATTCGTTCCATTCCATCGGCATCAATATATCGAAGTTGCGTGATACGAGAACTGCTATGCGCGATATTCAAGAACAGCTCTTCGGCTATTTTCAGGTTTTGCTCATTTTTATTATGTAAATAATCCATAACAAGTTTAGAGTTCTTAAGCGCAAACAATTTATCTTCAAGCTCATCTATGTAAGTATGAAAGTTATGGACCTTATACTTATAGAGCTTCTCTATTATGAAAACATCATGATCAAAACGTTTTTTTTCAACAATATATATGATAAATACACCAATGCTGACAATGATCAAAAGACTGAAACTAAAAAATGATAAAAGTAGCTTTTTTCTGTATGAGAGCTTATTAAAAATCATAGTCACACATTATATCAAAAAACAACACTTTTAGGTATAAACCCACTGCTTCTTAATACCCTGCCTTTATTCATTGACAAGGCCCAATTCAATCGTAAAACATGCGCCTGTCCTGCCTTGAGCATCTTCTATGTTTTCTACGCTCAAGCTACCATGATGGTGTTTTTCTACGATCTCCTTTGACATGTAAAGACCCAACCCTGTCCCATTCAAATTATCTTTAGTCGAAAAATAGGGCTCAAATATCTTTTCTAAGTTCTCTTCTGCTATGCCGCCGCCATTGTCACAAATAGATACCGTGTTGTTTTCAGTCATGATCTTGATGTAGGGGTCTTTTGTCTGATTGATCTTGAAGTTGTCCTGAGCGTTTTGTATGATGTTTAAGAGAACGTGGGTCATCTCGTTGTCATACAGTCTTATCTTTTCTTGAGAGCCATAGGCTTCTATTAGCTCGACACCATCATCTAACAGTGATGTCTTGATGATATTCAACGATTTCAAAACGATCTCTTCCAAGGCCATGCTAACAGCTTTATTGTCTGGTCTATAGAAGTTTTTAAAGTCATTGATCGTTGTTGTCAGGTTTTGTACGAGTCCATTGATCGTCTCCAGTCTTTCTGAAAAAAGTCCCATATACTCATCCCGACCCTCTTCTTTGCTTAAGTCGTCATCCCTTAACATTATCTTCATCTGCAGCGTAGACACTATCGCCGAGATCGAGGCAAGCGGTTGTCTCCATTGATGGGCTATCATACTCAGCATCTCACCCATTTGTGCCATTTTTGACTGTTGCATAAGCTGTCGCTTGCTTCTTTGTATCGACACGATCAGGTAAGCGAATGCGTATGCTAAGACTAATACCAAGGGAAAGACAACAATCAAAAAGATCTGATTGTTCCGCATCTCACCTAGGAGTTTTTGATATATCAACTCTTTCTCAAAATACACCAATAAGACCCACTCCACGGAGGTGTTGACACTTCTGTGTGGACTCACGGTCTCAACCGGATTATATTTTTCATACACTCCGATGTTCTCCGCGAACTTCACTTTCCCCGTTTCATGTGAACTTATTTTCGCCCAGACATCTTCAAAACTATAAGCAAAGTTCGCTTTATCATTGTCGAACATAAATCCGAACTCATCTTGTTCTTGAAAACCTGACAGGTAGAAACCGTCTTTGTTTAAAAGCAAGTCTTTGATGTTATAATCTAGCTTTTTAAAATCATCTAAAAACTTTTTCATACCGTAGTTCAATACCAGATAGCCGAATTTTTCACCTTCTATAACAACAGGTTTTACAAATCTGATGACAGGGTCCCGAGGTATCGCTATGCGCCCCGCTTCCATATTTAAATCCAATGGTGACACGTAGATCTCACCCTCTAGTAGATCTGTGGCTTTTTGGTAATAATATCTGTCAGATTTGTCCTGAAGAACAGCGGAGCCATAAGCTCCATCAGCCCCTTTCTCGACCCTGACGATCTCTCTTCCTTCTAGATCCAAGACCCTTAGCTGTCGATAGTTCTCATTATGCTCCATGAACACCTTAAAGTGCCGTGCTATGTCTTTTAAGAGCTCTTTCCCCTCTTTTGTATCGGAGGCCATTTTGATTGAGACCTCTTCTATGGTACTGATACTTTCTTTGACATTGCTAAGATGAGATTTAATGTAGGAGACCTTTTTCGTTAATTTTACTTTTGCTTGAGCTTCAAGACTCTCCTGAAACTGTTCATATTTTAAAAACAAAAAAATCACGTAGACGACTGCGCAGACGAACAAAAAAAGAAAAGATATCTTTACAAACATCTTCCTGAATTCTCGAAATTCTTTTTTATACATGATGAGGGCCTTCTCGTCTTAATCATAATTAGTCTTAATGTTATTCTTATTATATTAAGACAGAACTTAATACGATTTGCTTTTATCCATAACGCTAGACCGGTGCGTGCTAAGACCGGACGGGAACATACTTTAAAATAAAATTTAAGCTCGGTGATGTATCATATAACATAGACAAGTATGTGATGGGCAGTACGCGAGACAGTGTGCTCTCAAAAAAGGAGTGTGATGCGTTTTTCTCTTGATGCAAAGATACGGTTCTTCTTCCTTGCCACATCCATGAAAGACTACCTGGAGAAGACGATCAACCTGCTCGTCTCTCAGTCTCCAGGGAGGGCTTTGAGCGATCTTATAAATACACACAACCATTGCATAAGTGCCGGGCAAGGGTTCTGTTTGACCGGGGCTGTCTTGATGGACAAACCACCCCGCACCCAACAGGGAAACAGATGAAGATATCCTTAAGTGACTTCTTTCAGGGCAACTTTGATAATTTTGACACGACGGACGGGCAGGTCTATTTTCAAACACTTTTTATCAATGTCCTATCAATAATCGGCGTCATCCCATTGGCGTCTTTTAGTATCTACAACATCTTTTTCGGTATCCAAATCCTTGGGATCATTGAAGCGATGATTTCAGCCACCGTCATCCTCAACTTGTTCTTGTTCAGAAGACACAAAAACGTAAAGACGGGTAGTATTGCTATTTTGCTGACGATGATCTTACTATCACTTGTCCTCCTTACAAAAGGCGGTATTGAGAATACGGGTCTGTTTTGGCTGTATATCTTCCCTGTTCTCGCCTTTTTTCTACAAGGTGCCCGGTACGGTTTTTTATGGGTACTCTTTTATATTGCTATGAACTTGAGCCTTGCGATCTTGGCAGAATACGGTCTGTTTACGCTAAGTTTCTCATTCATCGAGATCAGACAGTTCCTTCTTAGCCTACTCACTCTCTCCGCGATGATCTACTTTTATCAAAGAGTCATTGAGAGTATGAACAAATCTCTTAAAGAAAGCAACCTGCTGCTGGAAGAGCGGGTAAGCAAAGAACTTCATAAAAACAGGGAGAAGGATTACCTCTTACTCAGGCAGTCCAGACAGGCACAGATGGGAGAGATGATCGCAATGATCGCCCACCAATGGCGTCAGCCCCTCGCTTCCATATCCGCAACCGTAGGTTCCTTGCAATTGAAGCAGATAATGGGAATATATGAGAAAGAATATTTTGACATGCAGCTTAAAAATATCGCTGATTACAGCCAACATCTTTCAGAGACCATCGATGACTTCAGAGATTTCTTCAAAGAAGACAAACAGATGTACTTGACTACCTTAGAGGAGATAATGGAGTCCTCTCTGTCCATCATGCGACCGATACTGGAGGCAAAAAACATCACCTTGACAATAGACTTCGGCCTGCATGAAAAGTTCTTCACTCATCCCAACGAATTAAAGCAAGTTGTGCTAAACTTATTGAAAAACGCTCAAGAAGCGTTCATACAGGCGAAGACGGCAGATCCAAGGATCACAATCTCGACCTACAAAGATGAAGACAGAATGTGTTTTCACATTGAAGACAATGCCGGGGGTGTTCCTGCAGATATCATCGATAAGGTCTTCGACCCTTACTTTACGACAAAGGGCGAACTGCATGGAAGCGGATTGGGGCTTTACATGTCACAAAAGATCGTCAATGAGCATTGTTCAGGTAGCATAGAAGTAAAAAACACCAATGAAGGAGCACGTTTTATATGCAAGATGTCAAAGGTAGACAATGTTAGCTGAAGCGATTAAAGAGCTCTTAAAAACGAGCAAGATGATGCGTGTGCTTTACGTCGAAGACGATGAAGGTGCCCGTAATGCCATGATGCTTGTCTTGGAAGACTTTTTTTCCGATATCGTCACAGCCGAAGACGGAAAAGATGGTCTTGATAAGTTTGAAGAGGGCAACTTTGACCTTGTCCTGACTGACATCAATATGCCCAATATGAACGGGGTTGAGATGATCTCGCACATCAGACACATCTCAAAGGATGTTCCTATTCTTGTCTTGTCTGCCTCAAATGAAACGGAGATTTTCACCAAAACGATCAAACTTGACATCGATGGCTACTTGTTGAAACCTATTGACATGAACCAACTCATCGAGGTCTTCTCCAAGATCATCAAAAAAATAGTGCTGATACGAGAGAACGAAGCCTATAAACAGGAATTGGAAGAAAAGGTAGAAAAACGAACACAACAGCTCCTTTACCAATCATTTCATGATGCACTCACCGGGAAGAAGAACAAAAATGCATTTGACAACGATAGTCTTAACAACCGGCACGGAACATTTTTCCTGATCAAAGTAGACACCTTAAAACAGTACAACGAACTTTATGGCATGCCCATCGGAAGCATACTGCTGCAATCTTTTGCTGACATGCTCGAAGAGTGTGCACACAAGATCGGATTCGAGACCTATCGCATCCACGGCGACACCTTTGGTCTGTATCATATCCATGCACTGCAAGAGGAAGAGTACACCCGGCATCTCAGATATCTTTTAGCCGCTACCAACGACTTTTCCGTCTTTATCCCCGAGATAGACGAGACGCTTGATATGGATGTGACCATCGCACTTTCAGTGGGGCAGGAGCAGATCGTCGAAACGGCAGAGATGGCTATCCATTATGCCAAAGAGAACAACAAGAGCTTCTCCATCTACACGCCCACTTTGCACTCAAGTGATGAAGTAAAGAACGAACTCTTCTGGCGAACGGAGATAAAAGAAGCTATCAAGAATGACCGTATCGTTCCTGTATATCAGGCCATCTTCGATCAACATCAGCAAGCGAACAAATATGAGGTCCTTGTGCGTCTGATCCAAGAGACTTCCGAGGGGCGTAGCGTAGCACTTCCCTTTCATTTTTTAGATGTCGCCAAAAGAACCAAACAGTATCGCAGCTTGACCAAGATCGTGGTGGAAAAAAGCTTTGAGATGATGAGCGACAAGCAGGCTGATTTTTCACTAAACCTCTCTTTTGAGGATATCAAAGAAGAATCATGTGCAAACATGCTTATGAAGTATATCAACCAATATGATATAGGCAAGCGTCTTATCCTCGAGATCGTCGAGAGTGAATATATCAAAGACTTCAACCTTGTCCGTGATTTTCTAAATCAGTTTAAAAAACTGGGGGTCCGTGTTGCCATCGATGATTTTGGCAGCGGCTATTCTAATTTTACACATATCATAGAACTTCAGCCCGATTATATTAAAATTGACGGTTCTTTGATCAAAGATATCTTGATCAAGCCTGATACAATGGTCCTGGTAAAAGCCATCATAAGTTTTTCAAAAGAACTCAAGATCAAAGTCATTGCCGAGTTTGTCAGTTCCAAAGAGATCTTTGACGTACTTCTTGAACTCGGCGTTGACGAGTTTCAAGGTTTTTACCTTGCCGAGCCTGAACTAAACCCATTTGTAGGAGATGATAATGCTTGATGCCAAAGCTGTTTTAGAATACACACGTGGCGTACACGTACTTTATGTCGAAGATGAGGCAGTCGTCGCAGAGCAGACAATGCTGTTGCTCAATGATTATTTTGAAAGAGTCGACTATGCCCATGACGGGAAAGAGGGTCTTGATAAATATAACCAGGCGCGTGAAGCCTCAGATGAATATGACCTTATCATCACCGACATCAATATGCCTAATATGAATGGTATAGAGCTGTGTGAGGCTGTCTATGAGATAAACCCGGTCCAAAAGATCATCGTCATATCTGCACACAATGAAGTAGGTTATCTATCTCAACTGATCAACATGGGTGTAGATCGTTTTATAAGCAAGCCTGTCGAAATAAAAAACATCATGAAAGTGTTCTACAGTGTGTGTCAGAGTATCTCTGATCATAAACAACTTCAAACGTATTATGACGAGATAGAGAACCTAAACATCTCCCTCATAAAAAAGAACAGTGAACTAGAGAAAGCTTTCCGTATGTATGATAAGATGGTCCTTAAAGAGAAGCTTCACAAACAAGATACTGTTCATTCACATCCGCATCATGCAGAGATCGTCAACGAAGACCCTGCACCTGGACTTGAACTTAGCGACCTGGTTCACAATGATTTGCCTGAGCTGCTTGGTCTGCATAAAGAAATGGACGCCTTGATCCTCAATATGATCATGAAAGAAGACACTGACAATATCAAAGAACTTGGTATTCTTCTTAACAGGTACAGTGCCATACTCTCCCCTTACCGTATTTTCAATGACCTAAAGGCATCATTTCAACAATTGTCAGACACTGTTTTACACAAAGCTATCCCAGAGGACAAGCAACAAATGGGGAGCATTCTCTCCATACTTGAGAGTTTCCTCTTCACGCTCAAACGCTGGCAAAACTCATGGACCAGTGAGCAGGAGAGATCAACAAACTTTTTTGACAGCTCTTTGCTCAGTGATATTAACACTATCATCTCTCTTTGGTCTCAAGAAGGGTCTTCTGAAGAGAGAGAGTTTTTTTAATGACATATTTGTATGTAATAAATAACTCTTTATATTCGCATGTGAGGTTCTTATGCTAGTATGTTCTGAAACCGCTGGTAGTACTGTATTTGATAAGAGTCAATACAAAATATTAATCGTCGAAGATTCAACATTTGTCAGCAAGCTTCTCTTCGATGCTTTTTCGGAATATGGTTACAGTGTTGAATGCTCGCAAACCCTCAGTGAGACGAGATCTATTCTTTCGCGTTCACGCTTTGATCTTATCGTACTCGACCTGCACCTGTCCGATGGGGATAGTGATACACTGATCGAAGAGATGAGAGAGGTGAACGAGACCAAGATCATTGTCTTAACAGCTGACGATGACAAGATGACCCGTGATCATATTTTTCAGCAGGGCGTTTTAGACTATTTCAACAAAGACAACAAGCTTCCCCTGACTATCAATATCATCAACAACCTGCTGGAGGAGATCCACCTCAATCGTTTCGCATCGATACTGATAATCGATGATTCCAGTCTCGTACGCCAACTACTCACAACTCTGCTCGCCCCGAGAAACTACCAGATAAGAACTGCAAGTACGGGAACGGATGGCCTAAAGATGTTAAAAGAGCAGCCTTTCGACCTGGTAATACTGGACATTGAACTTCCCGATACCCATGGGACAAAGGTCCTAAACAAGATCAAATCCGATCCAGTGACCATGCAAACGGAAGTCATCGTACTCTCAGGGACCTCTGACCCGAATATCCTAAGCTCTGTACTTAAACAAGGTGCTTGTAATTTCATCAAAAAACCTTTTGCCTATGAAGAGATAATACATTCGGTAGATACATGGATTAGTTTCCGCAGAGAAAAAAACAAAGTAACATGCCAACAACATGAACTACAAGCGTATCAAGACGCTATTTATCATAATTATATCGTCTCAGTGACCGACCCAGAGGGTATTATCACCTTTGCCAGTGATGGCTTTTGTAAGGTCTCTGGATATTCAAGAGAGGAGCTTGTCGGAAAATCTCATAACATCATTCGTCATCCGGATGAGGACCCTGCTGTCTTCGAGGATTTGTGGGAGACAATCAAATCAAAAAAACCATGGACGGGAACACTTAGAAACCAGGCTAAAGATGGCCGTACATATTATGTAGATATTGCTATTAATCCTATCTTGAACTATGACGGTACGATTAAAGAGTATCTCGCCATCCGCCATGATATCACCGAGATGACAAAGCTTCACAAGGAACTAAACGACGAGCTTCAGCTCACTACTTCAAGTTTTGAAGAAGCTAATAATCTGGCTAAAAAATATGAACGTGCCCTTCTGGATACCAATCTCATCGTTCGTACCGATACCATGGGAATCATCTCCTATATCAATAAAAGTTTTACTGAAGTCACGGGATTTACACTGAGTGATCTGCAAGGTAAAGATATGCAGATATTGTTTCGTGAGAGCAGCCGAGACAAATATACAAACGAAATCAAAAAGGCATTTGACAACGGAACATCATGGAAAGGTGAGATATCCGGCGTATCAGCAGCCAACACACAATACTTTCTCACCTCGACTGCGACTCCCATAACCAATAACAATGGAAAAATCGAAGAGTATCTCTTTATCAACCACGATATAACACAGATCAAGACCTTAAACAAAGAGCTTCAAGAAAAAGATGCGATGATCAATATGCAATCACGTCATGCTGCAATGGGGGAGATGCTAAGTATGATCACCCATCAATGGAAGCAGCCGCTATCTACAATGTCCGCTATCTCAAGTCGAATGCAGATGGACGTAGCCCTTGAAAAGGTCGAGGCTGAGAACCTGAACAAGTATGCAAAAACCATTGAGGAACAGATTCGGTACCTTTCGCAAACGATTGATGATTTCAAAAACTTCTTTCAGCCGGCAAAGAACAAAGAGATAAGTAAAATCTCAGATGTAATCGAACAGACGATAAGACTGATCGGAAAACTCTTAACGAGTGAACAGATCGATGTTACGCTGAACATGAACTCGACCAGCATGATAAATATCTATGCCAAAGAGTTATTACAAGTCTTGATAAACCTCTTGAAAAATGCTGCGGATGCTTTTGAAGACAAGAGCATCGAGCATAAGAACATCACCATCACTACAGAAGAAGATGATGAGTATGTCACTATCAAGATAGAAGATAACGCCGGTGGTATCCCCGATAAAGCCCTTGAGCATATTTTTGAGCCCTATTTCACAACTAAGCCTGATGACAAAGGTACCGGTTTGGGCCTACATATCTGTAAGACGATCATCCAAAAACATATGAACGGTGAGATAAGTGTCAGCAACCTGGAAGACGGGGCATCTTTCCTTATCAAGCTGCCGAGGTAGCATCCCCGCTCCCATCGGGGAGGGTAAAGCTGCGCTCGAACTTTCCAAAAGAACTCTCGATGCGATGATAGTCCTCTTCTTTTACTTCTTCCTTGTGTCTTTGCTCACCTGATAGGCGAACTCACCCTCTCTTGTATTGACAGATAGTCCTTAAAACACACAGGACACTCCTGTGTGTTTTAAACGTCTAGAGTATTGTGTCGTATAATCGTCTTAAAGTGTTCTAACTTCTTTTACTCGATGTTATGCTCGTCATGAAAGCCATGTATGTCACTGCTTTCTAGGGCATTTTCCTGAAAATATTCGATACGCTCTTCCGCGATACCCAAATCTTTTGAGCGTGCGATGTGAAAGACCGCATCCCCTTCTTGGACAAGAGGGATCTGGATCTTTCCGATGATCACCCCGTCAAAAGGGGAGATAAGTTCAAAGCTTTCTCCTCCAATAGGTTCATCGATGAACGCGATTGTCTCACCCTCCTCTACCAGATCACCCAGTCCTTTGACCGTACGCAACATACCGCTTGTCGTCGCCCTTGTCCAACTGCTTTCTTTAAAGGTCAAAGGGTTTCTGTAACGTTTTTTCTTGGTCTGTGGAAGCATTTCTAAAGACTTTAAGACATTCACGACACCTTTGACACCGATCTTGATCGATGTCTCATCAAAACGAAGCGCCTCTCCCGCTTCATACAAAAGAATAGGCACCCCTTTTTCTTGTGCAACGGCACGAAGTGAACCGTCTCTTACTTCTGAATGCAAGATCACAGGTGCTTCAAAGGCCTTCGCGAGCTCCCAGGTCTCACTGTTTTGTATATTGGTCCGTATCTGTGGAAGGTTGCTTCTATGGATCGAACCCGTATGAATATCGATACCATAATTGCATTTTTTAACGATCTCATCAAAAAATATCTTGGCGGTACGTGCAGCAAGAGAACCTTTGGTCGATCCGGGGAAGCTTCTATTCAAGTCCCTTCTATCCGGCAGATAGCGCGAAAGAGAGCTCAGTCCATAGACATTGACAACAGGTACTAATATCAATGTTCCCTTGAGCTTTTTTAAGATGGAGAGCTTTTTGAGTCGACGTATGACCTCTATACCATTAAGCTCGTCACCATGTATAGCAGCACTGACGAAGATCGTCGGTCCTTTTCGTCTTCCAGACACAACATGAACAGGTATTGAGGCGGGGAGATTATAGAGTTTGGGAAGCTCGATCTTGATATCCTTGATACATCCTCGAGGAATGATTGTTCCAGAAATCTCTAAGACATTCTCTTCTTTCATAGTGTTCCAATCAATGTTCATTTCATAGCGCAATAAATACTT